>DATBIF010000170.1:0-2619 GCA_036557045.1 Steroidobacteraceae bacterium | reverse complement strand
GGGTCCGAAGTCGCGACTGAGCGCGGCGAGCCTGATCCCGCCGCTCGAACCCGGCGCATTGGTCGTGAGCATCGAGCGTTCGGGCTGCGCGCTCTGATTCGAATCGTTGATGTGCGCCTGCGAGCCGAGCCGCGCCAGGATCGGCGCTTCTTTCAGGTTCTCAAACTTTTCGCGGAAGGCGAGCAGTCCCTGCGGTGCCGGCTCGGGCTCGGGCTTCTGCTCCTGCGGCTGCACCGATTTCTGCGGCACCGGTTTCTCGACGGGTTTCTGCTCCGCGACCTTCTGCTGTGGCAGCGGCTTCAATTCGACGGGCGGCGGCGGCACCTTCCGCGTCTCCATCATCATGGTCACCACGCGCTCCGGAACCTCGGCCTTCTCCTCGAGAGTGCTCAGAGGCAGCCGGACCAGGGGAGCGAGCACTGCGAACAGCAGGCTGACGAGCAGCGTCGCGAGGACTGACTTGCGGAAACGACGGTCGTCATCGACGGCGCGCATCCAGGGCTTCGCAGCCTCACCAGCGCGAATCGCGTCGATCTCGCGCTCGACGATCCATTCGTGCTTGCGCTGCTCTTCCTCGTCGAGCGCCTCGAAGACGTCATCCTCGATCAGGTAGGTGTGCTCCTCCTGCTGCGAAATCTCCTCGAGGAGCACCCGGCGCGCCGCCTCGATCTCGTCGATGCGGCCCTGGAAGCGCTCGACGCGCTTGCGTACCTCTCGCAGGTGCTCTGCGCTCGCGCCCGTGGCTTCGCGATTGCCCCAGAAGAGCTTCGCGCCACCGCTCTGGCCGAGCTCCTCGAGCGCAGCGCAGGCGTCCCGCAACAGCTGGTGCTGCCGGCGTTCGCCCGCGAGGCTCTCGAGCTCTGCATCCTTCGCATGCACCTCGCGCACCAGGCCCTCGAGCCTTGCGCGCGCCTCGGCGAGGAGCTGCTCGAGCTCCTGGGCGGTTACGGCATCTTGAGTTGCAGCTTCCATTGAACTACCCGGGTGAATGGATTGAGTGAGCAACCTGGCTCGTTCTAGGCGGTCTTGCCGATCTCACCGAGCAACTTTTCCTTCTCGATGACGGCCAGCGAAATCTTGCCGTAGGAGGCCGCGGTGCACGTCTGCATCACCTTCTTGACGACGTCATAGGGCAGGGACTTGTCGGCAAGCACGGTGATTTCGCGCATGGCGAGCGCCTCTGCCTGCGCCGTCGCGCCATTGACCAGCAACGGCCGCTCGAGCACGGCACGCAGCGGCTCGATCAGCGGCGTCCGCGACTCGCGGATCTCCGCGATGGTCGCGATCAGCTCGTTCTGCACGAACAGCTGATCCTTGGTGATCATCACCACCACCGACTGTTGCGGCTGCACGTCCGCGGTCGACTGCGGGATTTCGACGCCCTTGGCGTTTTGCACCACCTCAACGTTGGTGGTGTAGACCAGCAGGAACGCGACCATCACCGACAGGATGTCGATCAGCGGAATCAGGTTGAGCTCGACCTCGGTCCGGTGGCGGGGACTGCCCCGCACCAGGCGACTCGGCAGGAACGGGATCATGGCGCATCTCCTACGGCGATCTTGGTGAAGAGAGCCACCCGCGTGGGCTGTGCAGCGGCGGGATCGCTTGCGGCAGTCTGCGAAGGGGCAACGCCCGGCTCCGCCAGTCGTGCATCGCCTGGCGGCAGCTCGATGCTGCGGATCGCATCCATCACCTGGATGAGGCTGTCGTACTTGACCTCCGCCTCGAGCAGCACGGATGCGCTGTCGACGTCGGGATGGTCACGCTTCAGCGACAGGGCGAGCTCGGATAGCGTCTTCAGGTCGTACTCACCATTCACCGTGGGGATGGCGGCGATCCGCGTGCTGCCGTTGGTCAGCTCGAGGCCCTCCTGGCGCACGATCACCTCGAGCCTGAAGGTCGGCTCGCTCGGCGAGCCGGCCGCGGCGCTTGGCAGATCGAGCTGCAGGATCGTGATGCGCGCAAACACGGCCGTCATCAGCAGGAACGTGACCAGCACCGTGAAGATGTCGATCATCGGCACCAGCAGGAGCCCGGCCGGTTTGCGCAGGCTGCGTGCGTGAGTTTCGTACATGCGAGTTCCTTATCCGTTGGCGACCCGCGCCAGCTCGAGGTGCGCGCGCGTCGACTGGCGTGTCGTGAGCACCGTCAGGAACTTGATCGAGACCGCCTCGAGGTTCTCGATCAGCTGCGCGGTCTTCGACTGCAGCAGCGCATGCAGAACCAGGAACGGCACCGCCGTGACCAGGCCGAAGGCCGTGCAGTTCATGGCCTCGGAGATACTCGCGGAGAGCAGGTTCGCCTTCTCCGCCGGGTTCACGGTCGCCACCGCCGAGAAGGCGTGGATCAGGCCGCTGACCGTGCCGAGCAGGCCGAGGAGCGTCGCGACATTCGCGAGCGTCGCGAGGTAGTGCGTGCGCTTCTCGAGGCGCGGCATGATCTGCGTCATGGTCTCCTGCATCGCGACCTTGACGTCGTCACGACGTCGCACCGCGCCCTGCAGCGCGAGACCCACGCTCAGGAGCCGCGAGATGATCGAGTCATCCTTGGTGAGCTCGCGCGCCTTGTCGAAGTCGCCGCTGGTGAGCGCCGGCTCGACCTGTGCCCAGACGCTGCGGT
>DATBIF010000169.1:0-2334 GCA_036557045.1 Steroidobacteraceae bacterium | reverse complement strand
CCTGTGGTGGTGGGAGCGGCACGACGCGGCGAAATGAAAAAGGCGCTGGCGAGTGTACCTGCCTTCCTCGTGCTTCGAACCGTGAATGCAGTCTTCTTTCTTCGCGCCGCCTGGTCGGAGTGGGTCGTGCGCGAGTCGTTTCGCGTCTACGAAAAAGGGCATTGATATGACTGTCGGTGTTCCGGGTGTTGGTTTCGGTGGAATCTTCTACCTCATCGGCGCGCTGTTCATGCCTGTGCGTGAGGTCGTCAGAACGGCGCGCGGCAAGAGCAACGCGGAGCGGTGGGTCATGGTCGGGACGCAATGGTCGCTCGCGGCCGGCATTCTCGTTGCCCTCTGGGCAACAGGATGGGTACTCGGTCACGTGCTGACGCCTTCCCTGCTCGCGCGGACGGGAGCCGGCGCCGCAAGGCTCGCCGCGCCGCACAATGTGCTCAAAGTGAGTGTGCTTGCGATGTCGCTCGGCATGCTGGCGATCCTGATTCTCGCCGTGCGCGTCACGCACTTCATGCTTCGCCGACGCGGAGGCATTCCGGTCCAGCAACTCACGCCAATGCCTGCAGCGAAGGGTCCCCTGCCGGATTCACTCCTGCATCCGGACGCTGCAGAGTATCTCGAGACTGGCACCGATGGATGGATGCGAATCAACGCCGGTCAGTATGCACGGTTGCACCATGACAGCCGACCGTAAACGCACGATCGCTGCCGCGATCGTGCTGATGTGCACAGCGCGGCATGTCGTGGACGCCCAGAAGTCACAGAGTACCGGATCAAACCGCCTCGCCGATTCGCTCTACGCCGCCGGTGATGCCTCGGCGGCCGCGCGTCAATATCGGGCCGTGCTGTCGACTGAGCCGAACAACGCGCGTGCGCTGTACATGCTTGCGAAAATGCTCGTGGACTCTCCTCGCGAAGCCGTGTCACTGCTCGAGCGGTATACCGCGCTCGTTCCGACTGACGCGTGGGGGTTCATCGCGCTCGGCACGGCACGTGGGCGCACTGGCGACGTCCCCGGAGCACTGAAGGCCTTCGATGCCGCCGAGCGATTGGCGCCGAATGAAGGCGACGTTCACATCGGTCGGGCGCGCATGCTGGCCGCGGCGCGACACACCGACGCGGCCATCGCCGCTTACGTACGATGGACCTCGACACATTCGAAGGACGACGCTGCCCAGCGCGAGCTCGCCGCGCAGTATCGGCGGGCGGGACGGCCAAATGCAGCGATCGCGGCGCTCGAGCGCGCGCAGCAGGTCGCTCCCGATGAGCGCACGAAGGGCCAACTCCTGGCACTGCGCGCGCAGACCGCGCTGCGGGTTGAACCGCAGGCGAGTGGGAGTCGAGATAGCGACGGCATGTCTGTTACATCCGCTGGAGCCAACGCGGGCATCGTCGCGGGCGAAGGCGTCGGTCTCACGATTGGCGGCGGCGTCCGGCGCACGAGCGACGGCGTTCGATCCACTCGCTTGACCGAGGCCCGAGCAGGAGTAACCTGGGCACCGACCGCCATGACGCGCGTCGACCTTCAGGGCGGCTTCTTGGTAGCGCCTGGCGACACGACGACGGTGCTCGTGCCGCCGCCGGGTCGCGGCCAGGGTCAAGGGCAAGGCCGGCCGCCCCTGTTGGTGATCGGTTCGGGAAGCACGGGACTTTTTCCTGCGGCCCGGTTGCGCTACCAATGGCGCGACGTTGGAGGGCGCGCTCGTCTCGATCTTCGCGCGACGCAGGCATTGCTCGACGCGAGCCCAGTCCTCGTGCACAACCAGGTGCAGCGGAGCGAGCTCGGCGCCGAAGGCGACCTGCCCGTCGCTGGGCCCATTGCCATTCGCGGATTGGCTCGAATCGCTTCGATTCGCTCGGTGGTGGACGACAACTCCCGCGCGATGTTCGGAGCACGACTCGTTGGGAAATTTCGAGACGGCAGCGAGATCACGTTCGGGGGACAGCAATTCACGTATGCTCATGCCTCCGCTACGGGATACTTCGCGCCGCAGCAGGCACGGACGCTGGAGGTCGGCGCCTACCGCGAAGGGGAAACGGAGCGGGGCGTGACGTTCGCGCTGGATCTTGGTGCCGGCGGCCAACAAGTCACCGAGTGGGGGACTCCAGCGAGTGCGTGGGCGCCGGCATTCCGCGGCTGGGCATCGCTCGGGATTCCGCTCGCGCCGGGTCGCGAGCTCCGTTTCGAGGCGGAGGCGTACGATGCGCGAATCGGAAGCGAGCTTGCCACTGGTGGAGAGCGGTGGCGATACGGATCGGGCGCAGTGTCGCTGAGGTGGGCGTTCTAGCGTTTTCTTAAACGTCGCCTCGCTGGGGAAGAGCAGATCCCTCGTTTCG
>DATBIF010000168.1:0-2154 GCA_036557045.1 Steroidobacteraceae bacterium | reverse complement strand
GCGGCAATTCATCCTTGCACAGGACCGGCGCGATGAAAACGCGAGCGGCTGTCGGAATTGTGCGACAGGCGCGCGCTGCGCGACGCTGAACCGATGCCAGGACCTCTCACCCATCGACTGATTCACCTTATTGCACATCGCGGCAACGCTCGTGACTATCCCGAGAACACGTTGCCCGCGCTGCGCTCCGCCGTGGAGCTGGGTGTGCGCTTCCTGGAATTCGATGTGCATCTTTCCGCCGACGGCGTGCCCATCGTGATCCACGATCACGAGCTCACGCGCACCGCCGGACTGCCCGGTAGCGTCTTCGAGTATCCGGTCGCTGAGCTCAGGCAGGTGGAGGTCAACGAGCCCGGGCGGCTCGGCGCGCGCTTCCAGGGTGTGCATATTCCGACGCTGGCCGACGTCGTGGAGTTCCTCAAGGAGCGCCACGAGATCACGGCCTTCGTCGAGATCAAGCGGGCGAGCCTGCGCCGCTTCGGCCATGAGCAGGTGGTGGCGCGCGTGCTCGACGTGCTGAAGCCGGTGCGCTCGCGTTGTGTGGTCATCTCGTTCGATCTGCCCGCGGTACACATGGCGCGCCAGCATGGGTCTTTCGCGATCGGCTGGGTGCTCAGCGACTACGACGGGCACGCGCGACTCAAGTTCGAGGCGCTGAAGCCCGAATTCCTGTTCTGCGACCACGAGAAGCTGCCCGCGGGCGGCGAGCGCCTGTGGCGTGGGCCGTGGCGCTGGGCGGTCTACGAGGTCGAGACGGTCGACCTGGCCTTGTCGCTCGCGGAGCGTGGCGCCGACTTCATCGAGACGATGGCGGTGGCGTCGATGATCCAGGCGTTTCGCAACCTGGCCGTCCGCGCCGCCCAGGGCACCGGATGAAACAGGTCGATGTCGTCGTCGTTGGCGGCGGCATCCACGGCGCCGGTGTGGCGCAGGCAGCGGCCGCTGCCGGACATTCCGTGTTGCTGCTCGAGAAGAAGGCGCTGGCCGCCGGGACTTCGAGTCGCTCGAGCAAGCTGATTCACGGCGGGCTGCGTTATCTCGAGAGCGGACAGTTCCACCTGGTGCGCGAGAGCCTGCGCGAACGGCGCATCCTGCTCGCCATCGCGCCCGAGCTCGTCACGCTCAAGCCCTTCTTCCTGCCGCTCTATCGCGAGACGCGCCGGCGCCCCTGGCAACTGCGCGTCGGCCTGTCGCTGTACGCACTTCTTGCCGGCCTGGGGCCGGAGAGTCGCTTCGGTACGCTGCCGCGGCGCGAATGGGACAACCTCGACGGCCTCGGGACGCACCACCTGCGGACGGTGTTCCGCTACTTCGACGCGCAGACCGACGATGTCGCGCTGACGCGCGCCGTGATGCGCTCCGCCGAATCGCTGGGTGCGGAGCTCCTGGCGCCCGCCGAGCTGTTTGCGGCAGAGATTCGTAACGACTCGGTGATCGTGCAGTACACGCATGCCGGCGCGCCCCAGGAGTGCGCCGCACTTGTGCTCGTCAATGCCGCGGGTCCCTGGGTCAGGCGCGTGATGGAGCGCATTGCGCCGCGCGTGCCCGCCCCGCGGATCGAGCTGGTGCAAGGCACTCATATCGTGGTGCGCGACTCGGTGAGCCGCGGGATCTACTACGTGGAAAGCCCGCGCGACGGCCGCGCGATCTTCGTCATGCCGTGGCACGGCCAGATGCTGGTCGGCACTACCGAGACGCGCTTCCGCGGCGATCCGGACGAAGTGCACCCGCTCGCGGCGGAGAAGCACTATCTGGTCGGAGTGCTACGTCACTATTTTCCGCGCCACGCTCACCTGCACGTGCGCGACCTCGCCGACTCGTTCGCGGGAGTGCGCGTGCTGCCGGCCGGCTCCGGTCACGCCTTTCATCGTTCGCGTGAAACGCTGCTGGTCTGCGATCGCCCGGATCGCCCGCGCGTGCTGGGAATCTACGGCGGCAAACTCACTGGCTGGCGTGCGACCGCGCAACAGGTCATGCAGCGCATCGACGGCTCGCTGCCGACCCGAGCGGCGCGTGCCGACACGAGCACGTTGCGACTCAGGGGAGACTGACAGCAGCCGCGGGCGGCCATTGGCTTACAATCCCGCCAGACGGCGCCGGATCACGACAGCTGAAGGCAGAGATTGAGAATGTATCCCCGCGAACACAGGGGCC
>DATBIF010000167.1:0-8347 GCA_036557045.1 Steroidobacteraceae bacterium | reverse complement strand
CGGGCACGCTCGCCCTTCGAGCTCGATCTCGGGCGCCTCGTCGATTTCGGCAAGCCGAACTTCAACGGGCGGCGTGCGCTCATCGAGGAGCAGCGGCGCGGCTCGCGCTACCGGTTCGTACGGCTCGACGTCGAAGGCAACAAGCCAGCGCGGTCGTCCTACATCTATGATGCTCCGCGTAACGGCAAGGTCGTCGGCACCGTGACCTCGGCCGAGTGGTCGCCCTCGGCGAAGTCGAACATTGCCTTCGCGTCCATGCACATGCCGGCGGGACATCCCGGCGACGAGCTGTGGGCGGAGATCTATTACCAGCGCGAGCTCACGTGGTCGCGCGTGATGGCCCGTTGTCGCGTGGTCGAAGGCGCCTTCTTCGACCCGCCGCGTCGACGCGCGACGCCCGCCGGGGACTACTGAGCTCCGCGCGGAGCACGGGCTGACATGCCTCATCGGCTCGAACCGTTGCTTCGTCCCCGCTCGATCGCCGTGGTGGGCGCGACCGAGCGCGCCGGCAGCGTCGGGCGCACGACGCTGCGGAACCTGCTCAAGGGCAGGTTCGAGGGCCGTCTCTACGCCGTCAATCCTCGCTACCAGTCAGTGAGCGAAGTGCCGTGTTTTCCATCGCTCGCTGCGCTCCCGGAACCGGTTGAGCACGTGATCTTCGCCGTGAGCGACGAGCGCCTCGAGGGAGCGCTCGACGAAGCGATCGCTCATGGCGCGCGCGCTGCGACCATCATGTCTTCGCTCGTGCTCGCGCAGGATCGCAAGCCGAACCTGCGCGAGCGCGTGCACGCGAAGATTCGCGAGTCCGGGCTCGCGGTCTGCGGCGCCAACGGCATGGGCTTCTACAACTTCACCGACGGCATCTGGGCGTGCGGATTCGAAACGCGCGCGCACGTGCGCGGCGGCAATGTCGCCTACATCAGCCATTCGGGCTCCGGCATGTGCGGCATCGTCGACAGCGAGGAACGCATCGACTTCAACCTGGTGGTCTCGACCGGCCAGGAGCTCGCCGTCACGATGGACGAGTACCTGGACTATGCGCTCGATCTGCCCTCGACCCGCGCCGTGGGACTCTTCATGGAGACGGCGCGCAATCCCAGGGGCCTCTTGCGCGCGTTCGAGAAGGCGCAGGAGCGCGGCATTCCCATCGTCGCGCTGAAAGTCGGCCGCACCGAGCTCTCTGCGCGACTCACGGTGTCGCACTCGGGCGCGATCGCCGGTGAGGACGGCGCTTACCAGGCGTTGTTCGATCGCTACGGCGTGCAGCGCGTGGCGGACATGGACGAGCTCGCCACGGCGCTCATCATGTTCGCGCAGCCACACGAAGTCGGGGCGGGCGGACTCGTCTCGATTCACGACTCGGGCGGCGAGCGCCAGCTTCTCATCGACCTCGCGCACGATGCCGAGGTGCCGCTCACGCAGCTTTCCGCGCAGACCACGGCGAAGCTGACATCGCTCCTCGATCCCGGGCTCCCGGCCGTCAATCCACTCGATGCCTGGAGCGCCGGCGGGCCGGACTATCACATGGGTATGCAGAACTGCTTTGCGACTCTGATGTGCGATCCACGAGCCGCGTTCGGCGCCGTGATCCACGACCGCGTCGCCGGCGGCGGAATCTATGCCACCTACCTGGATTACCTGCGTGCCGGTCACGCCGCGTCCGGGAAGCCCGCGTTTCTCGTCGCCAATCACCAGGGCACGGGCTCCGACCCCCAGGTCATCGCTGCGACACGCGCAGGTTTCCCGGTGCTCGATGGCATGCGTCCGTTTCTGCGCGGCGCCAAGTGCCTGCTGGACTATCGCGACCATCGAACGCGGCAACGCGGCGCCCTCTTTCAGCACACGGAGCCGATGCTCGCGCGCTGGCGCACGCATCTCGCGAGTCATGGAAAGCTCGGTGAAAACGATGCGCTGGCATTGCTGAGAGAGTTCCAGTTGCCCGCCAATCCCAGCCGCATTGTCGCCAGTGCGCAGGAAGCGCGTTCGGCCGCGCGTGAGCTCGGTTACCCGGTCGTCATCAAGACCGCCGTCCCCGGCATCGATCACAAGTCGGACCGCGATGGCGTGCGCCTCAATATCGAGAACGAGGCCGAGTTGACCGCCGCCTACCAGGACCTGTCGACTCGCATCGGCCCGCACGCACTCGTGGCGCCCATGATCCACACGCCCGGCGTTGAGATGCTGCTCGGCATGATCCACGACGATCAGTTCGGCCCGGTCGTGCTGCTCGGATTTGGCGGCGTGCACGTAGAGGCTGTCGCGGATGTTGTCCACGCGCTGCCGCCATTCGATGCCGCCGAGGCTGCGAGGCTGGTCGGGCGGCTGAGGCTCAGCGCGATGTTACGCAGCCCGCGTTACAAGCCCGCATTGGCTGTGGATGCGTTCTGCAAGGTGGCCGCGCAATTTTCATCGCTGGTCGTCGCGCTCGGCGAGCAGTTGAGCGAGATCGATCTGAACCCGGTGATCGTGCACGCGCAGGGCTGCACGATCGTCGATGCACTCATCGTCGGCCGGCAGGACGCCCTGCCCGAATCACAAGCGAGGCGGGCTCAATGAGCCTCAAGGCACTGGAAAAGCATGACACCGCGCGCTGGCACGCCGTCGCGAAGTCCGCGCGCGGCCGGATCGAGACGCGGCTCTTCATCGATGGCCGATACGTCGACGCCGCCCGTGGCCAACGCTTCACGACCGTCAATCCCGCGACCGGCGAGCCGCTCGCCGAGATGTCGGCGGGAACGGAGCAGGACATCGATCGCGCCGTCGCTGCAGCGAGGCGCGCATTCAAGGACGGCTCGTGGTCACGACTCGCGCCCCGCCAGCGCATGGAGATCCTGTATCGGTTCGCGATGCTGGTGGACCAGCACGCCGAGTCGCTCGCGGTGCTGGAAACGCTCGACATGGGCAAGCCCATCGCCGACGTCGTTTCCGTCGATCTGCCCTCGGTGATCGACACGATCCGCTTCATGGCAGAGTGCATCGACAAGATCGACGGCAGCGTCACGAATACTGAGGCCGGCGTCGTGCACATGGTGCTGCGCGAACCGCTCGGCGTGGTGGGCGCCATCTCGCCGTGGAACTACCCGCTCCTCATGGCCGCGTGGAAGATCGCGCCGGCACTCGCCGCCGGCAACACGGTGGTCCTGAAACCCGCCGAGCAGGCGCCGATGAGCTGCCTGAAGCTGGCGGAGCTCTTCGTCGAGGCCGGCGGTCCGCCGGGCGTGTTCAATGTCGTCAACGGGCTCGGCGAGGTCGCGGGCAAGGCGCTCGCGCTGCATAACGATGTCGCCAAGGTCACGTTCACCGGCTCGACCGATGTCGGCAAGCTGATTCTCCAGTACGCCGGCCAGTCGAACATGAAGCAGGTGGCGCTCGAGTGCGGCGGCAAGTCGCCGCAGGTGTTCCTCGCCGACACTGAAGATCTCGATCGCGCGGTCACCGCCGCGTACCGCGGAATCTTTTCCAACATGGGAGAGGTCTGCAATGCGGGCTCGCGCCTGCTGGTGGATCGCGCGTTGCACGAGCGCTTCGTCGAACGCTTTGTCGAGCTCGGCAAGGACGCATTCAAGCCCGGCGATCCGCTCGACCCCGCGACCAACCTCGGCCCGCTCGTGACTCACGAGTCGCAGCAGCGAGTGCTGGGCCTGATCGAGACCGGGCGGCGTGAGGGTGCCAAGCTCGAATTCGGCGGCAGTGCGCCGCGCGGACTCGATGCAGGTGCGTACGTCAATCCGACGCTCTTCACCGGCGTGCGCAACGACATGACGATCGCGCGCCAGGAGATCTTCGGGCCAGTCGCGGCCGTCATTCCGTTCGACGGCGTCGAGGAGGCGATCAAGATCGCGAACGACACGATCTATGGCCTGGCTGCGGGCGTCTGGACACGCGACCTCAACACCGCGTTCCGACTGGTGCGCGGGATCGAAGCGGGCGTCATCTGGATCAACTCCTTCGATGAAGGCGACATGACGCAGCCGTTCGGCGGCTACAAGCAGTCGGGCCACGCGCGCGACAAGTGCATCGACAGCATCAAGAGCTGCATGCAGTCGAAGTCCGCGTGGTTCCGTCTCTCCTGAGGTGCCCGAGATGGCGAGCGAGTTGATTCGTTATGAGCGCCGCGAGGGCATTGGGCTGCTGACTTTCGATCGCCCTGAGAAGCTCAACGCCATCAACAAGGAGATGATCGGACGCTTGCACGCAGTGCTCGATGACGCCGAGTCAGACGCATCGGTGCGCGCGATCGTGGTCGCAGGAGCCGGGCGCGCGTTCTCCGCGGGCTTCGATCTCGACATGGAGGTCGGTGATGGCAAACCCGATCCCGCCGCCGTGCGCCAGGCACTGGAGAACGATTTCCGCATCATCATGCGTTTCTGGGACAGTCCCAAGGTGACGCTCGCAGCCGCTCATGGCTACTGCCTCGGCAGCGCGATGGAGCTCGCGCTCGCCTGCGATCTGACGGTGGCGTCGGAAGAGTGCTTGTTTGGTGCGCCAGAAGTTCGCTTCGGCAGCGGGATCGTGGCGATGCTGCTGCCGTGGCTCGCGGGGCCCAAGAACGCCAAGTACCTGCTGCTGAGTGGTGACGATCGGGTGACTGCGCGTTCCGCGCTCGATATGGGCTTGATCAACCGCGTGGTACCCGTAGGACAGGCGCTCGACCAGACGCTGGAACTCGCGCGCCGCGTTGCGGCCAACGACGCGCTGGCCGTGAAACTCACCAAGCAGGCGATCAATCGCAGCCTCGACATCGGCGGCCTGCGCGAAGCGCTGCGCCAGGCATTCGAGACCAACGTGAGCATCGAGACTTCAGAAAGCGCCGAATCGCGCGAATTCAACGCGATCCTGAAACGCGACGGCGCGAAGGCAGCCATCGCGTGGCGCAGTCAGCGTGCGAGCGGCCGATCTGCGGACAAGAACCCATGAACGACAACACCCAGCATCAGCCCGACGAACTGCAGGCGTTTCTCGAGCGCTATCCCGATACGCAACTCCTCGAGCTCCTGCAGCCCGACATGCTCGGGATCCTGCGCGGCAAGCGCGTGATACGCGACGAGTTCGCGAAACCTTTCAAGGCGGGCGTCAACTTCTGCGGCGCGACCGTGCTGCTCGACGCCAAGGGACAGACGTTCGAGCGCATCGCCGAAGGGAGCCGCGACGGCGATCCCGATGCGATCTCGACTGCGGTGCCCGGCTCGCTCGCGCCGGTCCCGTGGGCGCAGGTGCCGACTGCGCAAGTGCTGCTGGCAATGAATACCGCGAGTGGCGAGCCGTTCTTCGCCGATCCGCGCCAGGTGCTGAGAAGCGCCGCGCGACCGCTCCAGGAAATGGGACTCACCGCAGTCGCCGCGACCGAGCTCGAGTTCTACCTGCTCGATTCGGTGGACCCGGATTCCGACGGGCATCGGCCGTCGCCGAAGGTCGGCTACCTTCCCGGGACGCGCCGGTTCCAGGACGGGCCGCAATACGGGAGCATGGAGGATGTCGAGGATGTCGATCCGTTCCTGGCCGAGCTCTATGCGGTCTGCGAGGCGCAGAACATTCCCGCGGGCGCGACGCTCAAGGAATTCTCGCCGGGCCAGTTCGAGGTCAACCTGCATCACGTCGCCAGTGCGGAGCGTGCGTGTGACCACGCCGTCCTCCTCAAGCGCGCGGTCAAGGCCGTGGCGCGCCGTCACGGCCTGGGCGCGAGCTTCATGGCGAAACCGTTCAGGGACTGCGCGGGCTCGAGCCTGCACGTGCACATCAGCCTGATCGACAAGGCCGGCCGCAACGTGTTTGCCACAGCGAAGCCCGACCAGAAGTTCGCCGATACGCTGCGCCATGCGGTCGGCGGCCTGGCGGCGACGATGCCCGAGTCGATGGCGATCTTCGCGCCGACAGCCAATTCCTATCGGCGCTATCGGCCGGGCCTGTTCGTGCCGCTCGAGCCCAACTGGGGAATCAATCACCGCGGTGTCGCGCTGCGCGTGCCGTTGTCGGGGCCCGAAGACACGCGCATCGAGCATCGACCGGGAGGTGCGGACGGCAATCCTTACCTGGTCATGGCCGCGATCCTCGCGGGCATTCACCACGGCCTCACCCATCGCATCGAGCCGCCTCCGATGGTGGCGCAGGGCGAAGTGGTCGAGGAGAAAGTGGGGTTACCGCTGCGCTGGGAAGCGGCGCTCGACGCATTCGACACCGGAACGGTGCTGCCGAAGTACCTCGGCAAGCGCTATCACGAGCTCTATGCGAAGTGCCGGCGCGAGGAGTGCGACCGCTTCCACTCCGAGATCACGGATCGCGACTACGAATGGTATTTGCGGATGCTCTAGGGCAACTCTGTGCAGAGTTGCCCTAGGCCAATGTCGCGTTGCGCGCCGCGACGGTGCCGCGAGCCGGCGCCTGCAGGAGCTGCGTCACCGGCAAACGGGCGCGGATCCAGTCCTGGAAACCCGCGAGCACGACTTCCTTCGACGACAGGACTCCGCGCGTGTACGCGCCCGAGGCCAGGCCCTGCTGCACCGAGCGTGTCAGCACTTCGTCCTCGGCCTGCACGCGCGTATTGAGGCGCGCACAGAACCAGCGGGCCGCACGCATCTCGCGGCGCTCGTCCGGGAAGCCGTACGAGCGCGCACGGATCTGCGTGCGCCCCGGGCCGAGCGGCACCAGCTGGAAGAAATCGAGCCACTCGGGGTAGATGTCGAAGAAGACGTTCGGGAACAACCCGATGTAGGTCCAGCGCCGCCGCATGTCCTCGGGCAGGTGCTCGATGACCGGCAGGAATTTCGCGTAGCCCTGCGCGCTCCACGACTTGAGCGGCGTCGCGCGCATGTGGTGGCTGAGGCGCATCGTGCCTTTCGCAAAGACTTCGCGATCGTACTGGGGCTCCATCAACGCCGAGAGTCCCGGGTGACCCATCGGGAAGTGATAGTCCTCGACATAGTTCTCGACCAGGTTCTTCCAGTCGATGTCGACCTCATGCACCCAGAGATCGTCGAGCGGCACCATCTCGTCCATGCGGTAGTGCGCGAGCTCCGCCTTGTGTGGCTCCATGCGCTCGACGACGCTCGGCTCCCCGGAGCGGAAGCGCACGAACACCATGCCGCAGAAGACCTCCAGGTCGAGTGGCTTGAGGCCGAACCTGGAGCGGTCGAACTTCGGGAACGTATCCGGCGCGCTCACGCTGCGATTGCGGCCATCGAGGTGATAGCTCCAGCCGTGGTACGGGCAGGTCAGGAACTTGCCGCAGCGGCCACGATCCCCGCTGACGACGGCATGCGCGCGATGCGCGCACACGTTATCGAACGCGCGCAGGGTCCCGGCATCATCACGGACGACGAATCCGCGGCGGCCGAAGAACTCGAACGCAACGTAGTCGCCGGCCGCAGCGAGCTCGCTCACGTGGCAGACGATCTGCCACGACGGCAGGAAGAGCCGTTCCTTCTCGAGCTCGTGAAACTCTTCGTTGTGATAGATCCAGGCGGGCAGGGTGTAGGTCAGTGCCGGGTCTGTCGCAACGTCCGGTGGCGGCTCGAGCGCACGAGCGCGAGCCTGCGCAGGCGCGGTGGCCTCGATGCGCTCGGCGAGCCACGGAAAGACGCTGCAGAGGTACGCGCGGCACTGACGCTTCGCAGCGTCGCGATCGAACTCATCGCCCTCGAAGAGAATGCCCTGCCAGTGCTGATCGATGAGGCCGGTGAGACCGAGCGCGACCGCCTCGGCGTCGGGCCAACCCGCGACCCCTCGAGCCTGGATCAGCCGGGTGCAGAGCGAGATCACGGTCTGCGTATAGGACTGGTCGCGCTCGCCGCAGATGGTCTGATAATCCTTGCGCGCATTCGACTCGGCGAGGAATGCGTACCACACCGCGACCTTCTTCGCGTCGCTCAGGTTGCGGCTCAGGCTCGCGTCGATGATGCCGAGGAGCGTGCGCAGCGCGTCGTCGCCGGCATCCGCCAGAACGTCCGCCATACCCGCGGCGAATTCCTCGGAGACTTCGCGCAGCGTCGCGAGCAGCAGCGCTTCCTTCGAGCCGAAGTGAAAGTTGATCGACGCGGGGGTGTGACCGGCCGCTCCCGCGATCTTGGCCGAGGTCAGTTCGGACAAGCCGTGGCGTGAAATCGCCGCCGCCGTCGCGCGGATGAGATCGAGCTTGGAGCCGCTCGGGCGGAGTTCCGCCTGGCCCTGGATGTTTGCCGACATGGGAGTCTCCCGGTGCGCTTGGCGGCTATTCTAGCCACGCGGACGGGCTAACTCAATGATCATTTAGTATTTAGAACTACTATTTAGTAATCTAAATCATTGATGCAAAAGAACATATACATGCTCGGAGCACGGCTCGCCGCGGAAAACCGCGGCGCGGCTTCCCTGG
>DATBIF010000166.1:0-8863 GCA_036557045.1 Steroidobacteraceae bacterium | reverse complement strand
CAGCCATTCATCTGGCGAACGCGTCGCCGCGCCGCTCAAGCGACCTACCCGGAAGCCGTGCGGGCCGCACGTGGCCGCTTGCGCAGCCTGCTTCCCTATTTGGTCTTGCTCCAGGTGGGGTTTGCCGTGCCGCCGAGTGTTGCCACCGGCGCGGTGCGCTCTTACCGCACCATTTCACCCTTGCCGGCGCTCGTAAGAGCGCTTGGGCGGTGTACTTTCTGTTGCACTTTCCGTGGGCTCACGCCCCCCAGGTGTTACCTGGCACCGTGCCCTGGGAGCCCGGACTTTCCTCGGCGCGCTGACGCGTGCCGCGGCTGCCTGGCCGACTCGGGGCGCACGATAGGCGAAGCACAGTGCACTTTCCACTGCCCAGGGTCAGGGCCTGGAAGACCGCAAGGCGAGCTTGTAGGCGCGGTTGCGGTTCGCGCCGGTGATGCGCGCAGCGATATCCGCCGCCTGCGAGACCGGGAGGGCCTTCAGCAGCTCGGCGAGGACCCGCTCGAGCTCCTGCTCCTCTTGCGTGACATTCTCCGCGGCCCCTGCAACCACGATCACGATCTCACCACGCTGCATGTCGGGATCCGACTGTGCGCGCCGCGCGAGCTCGGCCAGCGGACCGCGGTACACGGTCTCGAAAGCCTTGGTCATTTCGCGCGCCACCGCGGCCTCGCGTTCCGGGCCGAGCGTCTCGCTCATCTCTCGCAATGTTTCCTCGAGCCGATGCGGCGCCTCATAAAAGATGAGGGTCCGAGTCTCGGCGGCGAGCTCCGCGAGGCGCGCGCGTCGCGCAGCACTCTTTGCGGCGAGGAAGCCTTCGAACACAAAGCGGTCGCTCGGCACGCCGGCAATGCTGAGAGCGGCGATGGCGGCGCAGGGTCCCGGCACGGCTCGCACTTCGTGGCCTGCGTTCGCCGCGCTTTGCACGATCCGGAATCCCGGATCACTGATGAGCGGCGTGCCGGCATCCGAGACCAGCGCGACCGACTGACCGGCATCGAGTGCTGCGAGTATCCGGGCCGAACGCTGCGCTTCATTGTGCTCGTGCGCGGAGAGCAGGCGCTGCGCGGCGCCGGCACTCTTGAGAAGCTGCGCGACATGGCGCGTGTCCTCGGCCACGACGAGGTCGCAGGAGGTGAGCATCTCGCGTGCGCGCGCGCTCAGGTCACCGAGGTTCCCGATCGGCGTCGCAACTACGTACAGCACACCGCGCGCTGATCGCGTTGCTGAATCGCCCTTCTCAGGAGCAATTTCCCGGCGCGGCGGACGCGGTCTGGCCACTATAATCAACCTCCGGTCCCCGGGACCCGTGAGTGCGAGCGGAGTATTGATCGTGCATGGACGTCGTTGGTTGATGCAACCGGTTGCACGGCTTGCCGGCACCGCAGCCCTCGTGGTGATTGCGCTCGTGCTCGGCGGCTGTCCGTCGACGGGTGTGCGGCCCACGCAGGCGCCGGGCGTCGACGTAGCGACAGCGGAGCGGCTGGCGCGCGAGGGCAAGCCGCGCGAGGCGGCCGGGATCTACGAACGTCTCGCTGCGCAGGCGACCGGCACTAAACAGGTCAACCTGTATCAGCAGGCTGCGCGCCAGTGGATTGCGGCGGACGCGTATCCCGAAGCGCAGCGTGTGCTGACGCTCGTCGCGCCCAATGTCACCGGCGCCCAGGCAACGACCCAGGCACTGCTTTCGGCAGAGGTTGCGCTTGCGCAAAAGAATCCGCAGCGCGCACTCGACATCCTGCGACGTCTCGGCACGCCCCCGGATCCGCAAGCGGTGGCCAGCGCGCTGGCGATGCAAGCGCGCGCCCAATTCGCGCTCGGCGACGCCGCCGGCGGCGTGACGACGTTGCTGGGCCGCGAGCGTGGATTGCAAGGCGGCGCGGCGATCGACGCGAACCGGCGATTGATCGTCGCGGGACTGCGCGATGCGGCCGCTCACGGCGCATCGCTGACGCCTCCAGCCGGTGCAGACCCGGTACTGGCCGGATGGTTGCAGTTCGGCAGCGCGCTGCGTGAGCTCGATCGCAACCCGTTCACCGGTACGGCAGCGCTGCGCGACTGGCGTCAGCGCTACCCGACACATCCTGCCAACGGCCCCGCGCTGGACGACATCCTGAGGGAATCGACGGCAGCGACGGATTACCCGCCGCAGGTTGCGCTGCTGCTGCCGCTCAGCGGGCGACAACAGGCCGCCGCGACTGCGGTGCGCGATGGCTTTCTCTCCGCGTACTACCAGCAGGATCCGGCGCACCGGCCGCGAATCCGCATCTACGACGTGGCCACGGTCGACGTCGGTTCCACCGTGCTGCGCGCGATCGACGAAGGCGCACAATTCATCGTCGGTCCGCTCACCAAGGACGAGGTGAGCGGCGCGGCCGCGATCGCCGATGGCCGCTCGCCGGTCCTGGCGCTCAACTTTCTCCCCGACGGCAGCGCGACGCCGCCGAATTTCTTCCAGTTCTCGCTCGCTCCGGAAGACGAGGCGCGACAGGTCGCGCGCCGCGTGATCGCCGACGGGCATCCGCGCGGCGTGGCGCTGGTGCCGAGCGGTGAATGGGGAAGTCGCGTGCTCGCGGCATTTACCGAGGAGCTCGAGCACGGCGGCGGACAGCTGATCGCGCGCGCTACCTACAGCCCCTCCGACAGCGATTACTCTCCGGCAATTCAGCAGGTCCTGCGGCTCTCCGAGAGCCGTGAGCGCTACGCCAGGCTCACTGGCACGCTCGGAACCAAGCTCGAGTTCGAGCCGCGGCGGCGTGGCGACATCGGTTTCATCTTCGTCGGCGCACAGCCTGCCAACGGCCGCCTGATCCGGCCGCAGCTGCGTTTCCACTACGCGGGCGACATCCCGATGTACACGACCTCGGATGCATACGAGCCCGATGCCAATGCCAACCTCGATCTCGACGGAGTGATCTTTCCCGACATGCCGTGGATGATCGCCGACGACCCGGCAACCGACGACCTGCGCAGCGCCGTGCAGAACGCCTGGCCTTCGCGCGCCAACCGGCGCGGACGCCTGTATGCCTTCGGCTTCGACGCGTACCGGCTCATCCCCACGCTGCGCAACCAACAGGCCGGCCACATCAGCTTCGTGAGCGGCATGACCGGGCGCCTGTCGATCGACGCGGACGGGCGCATCCGGCGCGAGCTCGACTGGGCGGAAATGCACGACGGCAAGCCGCGCGCGTATGCGCCCAGCACTTCGATGCCGACGGCCGGCAACAACTGAAGCGCTGCAGCGACATGGACCGTCGCGCCACAGGCTCGATTGCCGAGGCGGCCGCGCGTGACTTCCTCGTCGGCCACGGCCTCATCCTGATCGCGCAGAACTACTACTGCCGATTCGGCGAGCTCGACCTGGTGATGCGTGACGGTCACGCGCTCGCGGTCGTCGAGGTCAGGCTGCGCGGTACCAAGCGCTTTGGCGGAGCCAGTGGGAGCATCGATCGCTGCAAGCGCGAGCGCATCGTGCGCGCGACGCGCCACCTGTTGCTCGCGAGACGCGAACTGCGCCGCCTGCCGGTGCGATTCGACGTCGTGGCGCTCGATGCGTCCGGCTTGCCGGGCGGCCTGGAGTGGATCAAGGGAGCGTTTGACGCGACCTGAGGCTGCGGGCTCGCGCGCAGCGAGAGGCGCGCAAGACTATTTCACGACTTTGAGGTGTGGCCGTCGGCCGTCATCCGGACCGGGCGTCGGCTTTCCGCCTGAAGGATCGGGCGACAGGTCATTGTCGTTGAAGATCATTCCCTGGCCGCTCTCGCGCGCGTAAATCCCGAGCACGGCGCGAATCGGTACGTGCACGGCGCGCGCTGCGCCGCTGAAGCGGGCCGTGAACTCGATCGACTCGTTGCCGAGCTTCAGTCCGGTGGTCGCGTGATGGCTCACGTTGAGGATGATCTTGCCGTCCTTGACGTACTGCCGCGGCACGTCCACGCCCTCGGCCTCCGCGTCCACGACCAGGTGCGGGGTCTGGCGGTTATCGCTGATCCATTCGTGCATTGCCCGCAGCAGGTACGGGCGCCGCGAAGTGACGCTTGCGGTCGGCGCGCTGCCCATCACTCAGATCCGCATCTCCTGTTCGGCGTCCGAGAGGCTCTCACGAAACGACGGACGCGTGAAGACATGGTTCGCATAGCGCGCAATCGCCTGGGCCTGCGGCGGCAGGTCGATGCCATGCGCCTGCAGGCGCCACAGGATCGGTGCGATGGTCGCATCCACCAGCGAGAACTCGTCGCTCAGGAAGAACGGCTTGGCCTTGAACACATCGCTGCTCGCCAGGATCTGGTCACGCAGGATCTTGCGCAGGCGCACCCCCTGCTTGCGATCCGGCTCCTGTTCGATCTGCTGCGCCAGGCCGTACCAGTCGCGCTCGATGCGGTAGAGCGCGAGACGGAACTGCGCGCGCGTCACCGGGTCGACCGGCATGAGCGGCGGGTGCGGAAAGCGCTCGTCGAGGTACTCGATGATGACGCGCGAGTCGTAGAGCACCAGGTCCCGATCCACCAGCGTGGGCACGCTGTGGTAGGGATTGAGGTCGAGCAGGTCCTCGGGGAGCGCACCCGGCTCGACGTTGATGATGTCGATATTGATGCCCTTCTCGGCGAGCACCAGGCGCGCGCGATGACTGCTGGGATCGGTGGCCGAAGAAAACAGGGTCATCACTGCGCGACGGCTGGACACCACGGTCATCTCCCCGGGTCCGCTGCGGTCACGTTTGGAGTCCCGCGCTCAATGCACGTCCTTCCAGATTTCCTTCTTGAGCGCCCACGCGAAACCCGTGAACACCAGCAGGAACAGCACGACCCAGAGACCAAGCGACTCGCGCTTCTCGCGGATCGGCTCGCCGACATAGTCGAGGAAGTTGACCGTGTCGCGCACGAAGTTGTCGAACTCGGCGGCGCTCATGCGCCCCGGTGTTACCTGCTCGAAATGATCGAACACGCGCACCATCTGCTCGCCGTTGCCTTCGTCCTTCTTCTCCAGCACGAAAACCGCCTTCTGCGTGCCCTGCAGATCGGCAAGCACCTGCGGCATGGCGACGTTCTCGAGCGCGAGGTTGTTGACGCCGGTGGGGCGCTCGGCATCGAGGTAGAAGGTCTTCAGGAACTGGTAGAGATAATCCGTGCCGCGCGCACGCGCGATGAGCGAGAGATCCGGCGGCGCCTTGCCGAACCAGTTCTGCGAGTCGCTCGTCGGCATCGCCGTCTTCATGATGTCGAAGGGACGCTCGCCGCTGAACATGAGATTGCTCTTCAGCTGGTCTTCGGTGAGCTGCAGATCCGCCGCCAGGCGGTTGTAGCGCATGTACTGCAGCGAGTGGCAGCCGAGGCAGTAGTTGACGAAATTGCGCGCGCCCCGCTGCAGGGACGCCTTGTTGGAGATGTCGGTCCCGGCGTGCCAGCTCTTCCAGTCGACCGGGCCGCCGCCCTCCTCTTTGGCGAGCGCGCCGCCGCACGCCACTGCCAGGAGAAACCCGAGCACCACGTTACGCATGGTAGGTCACCCTGTCCGGCACCGGCTTGGTCTTGTCCACTTTCGTATACCAGGGCATCAGCAGGAAGAACGCGAAGTACACGACTGCAAGCACACGCGCGGCGATCACGTACGAGCCTTGCGCCGGCTGCAGCCCGAGGTAGCCGAGGCCTACGAACGCAATGACGAAGGCGCCGAGAAACGTCTTGAACAGCCAGCCGCGATAGCGGATCGACTTGACCGGCGAGCGGTCGAGCCACGGCAGGAAGAAGAAGAGCAGCACGGCGGCGCCCATCAGCGCCGCGCCCGTGAGCTTGTCCGGTACCGCGCGCAGGATTGCGTAGTACGGCGTGAAGTACCAGACCGGCGCGATGTGCTCCGGCGTGTTGAGCGGGTTCGCCGGTTCGAAATTCGGATGCTCCAGGAACAGGCCGCCAAGCGTCGGCGCGAAGAAGATCACGCCGCAGAAGAGCACCAGGAACACTCCCACACCCACCAGGTCCTTGTAGGTGTAATAGGGGTGGAACGGGATGCCATCGAGTGGCCTGCCCTTCGAGTCCTTGTGCTTCTTGATCTCGACGCCGTCGGGATTGTTGGAGCCGACCTCGTGCAGCGCGGTGACATGCACGACCACCAGCAGGATCAGCACCAGCGGCAGGGCCGCCACGTGCAACGCGAAGAAGCGGTTCAGCGTGATGTCGGAGATGCTGTAGTCGCCGCGGATCCATTCGACGAGATCCGGGCCGATGCCCGGGATCGCGCCGAACAGCGACACGATCACCTGCGCGCCCCAGAACGACATGTTGCCCCAGGGCAGCACGTAGCCGAAGAACGCCTCCGCCATCAGCGATACGTAGATCAGCATGCCGATGATCCACAGGAGCTCGCGTGGATTCTTGTATGAGCCGTACAGGAACGCACGCATCATGTGCAGGTACACGACGATGAAAAACGCGGAAGCGCCGGTCGAGTGGATGTAGCGGATGAGCCAGCCCCACTCCACCTCGCGCATGATGTATTCGACCGACCCGAAGGCTTCTGCCTCGGACGGCTTGTAATTCATCGTCAGGAAGATGCCGGTGACGAGCTGGATCACCAGCACCAGCAACGCGAGCGAACCGAAGTAGTACCAGAAGTTGAAGTTCTTGGGCGCGTAGTACTCGCTCGCCTGTGACTTCCAGAACTGCGTGACCGGAAGCCGCGCGTCGATCCAGCTCATGAACGCCGCCCAACGGCCCCCCTTGGCGTCAGCCGCACGCGGTGTGGCAGTAGCCATCAGGCAGCTCCTTTGCGCGGCGCCCGGTCGGCGCCGACCAGAATCTTGGTGTCACTGATGAAGTCGTACGGCGGCACGCGCAGATTCATCGCAGCGGGCGAGCCCTGGAACACGCGGCCCGCCATGTCGAAACGCGAGCCATGGCATACGCAGAACCAGCCGCCCGGCCAGTCGGGGCCACCTTCGCCGACACCGACCGCGAAACGCTGCTTCGGGAGACATCCCAGGTGGGTGCAGGTGCCGACGAGCACCAGGATTTCGGGCTTGCGGGAGCGCTGCTCGTTGTGAGCGTAGTCGGGCTGCTGATCCAGGTTGTCCGACTTCGGATCCTTGAGATGCGCGTCGTTGGCGGGCAGCCGGTCGAGCATTTCCTTGGTGCGGTGGACGATCCAGATCGGTTGCTTGCGCCACTGCACCGTCATCATCGCGCCGGCCTCGAGCTTGCTGATGTCGACTTCAACGGGCGCACCGAGCGCCTTGGCGCGGGCGCTGGGTTTCCAGGAAGCGACGAACGGGGCAATGGCGAACGCTACACCGATTGCGCCAGTTGCCATCGTGGCCGCGGTCAGGAACTGGCGTCGACTGGGATCAACCTCTTCGCTCATCCGGTCTCCCTTGGCGTGAAAACTGCCCGACAGCCGCGCGTTCCTCGCCCGAGTCCTGGCCGCGAAGAGCCGGACCGGTTTCGCATCCGCGGGAAGCGGCGCATTATACACAAATCACCAACCCCTCCCGGACGCGCGCCGCACTCCAAATTGCGTGCAGGGCCCCCGGAAATGAGCATTTCGCGGCTGCTGACCATGATGTCGATCACCCGTCTGCTCGGTTTCATAGTGCGCTTCGCCATCGTCGGGCTCGCGGTGGCGTTCGTGGCCGTGGTGCTGCGCCCCGAGCTCATCCGCGCCCCGCAGGCGACCACTGCGGTGCCGGCGCCCGCGCCAGTCGTCGGTCCGCCTGTCGCCACGGCGCCCATGGTCAATGCGCCCGCCGCGGCCGCCGTCAGCACTTACGCCGATGCCGTTGCGCGCAGCGCGCCGGCGGTGGTCAATGTGTACGCCGATCGCGTCGTCGCAGAGCGGCGGCTGCCGCCGGAGCTCGAGAGAATGTTCGGGGACATGTGGCCCGGCGTGCGGCAGCGTGTCGAGCGCAGCCTCGGCTCGGGCGTGATCCTCGATACCGACGGGCACATCGTGACCAACAATCATGTGGTGGACGATGCCTCGATCATCAAGGTCCAGCTCGCGGACGGGCGCGAGGCGCAAGCCAAGGTGATGGGCCGGGACACAGATACCGATCTGGCGGTGCTGCACATCGATTTAAAGAATCTGCCGACGATGCCGCTGGGACGCTCGGATACGTTGCGAGTCGGTGATGTCGTGCTCGCGATCGGCAATCCGGTCGGTCTCAGCCAGACGGTCACACAGGGAATCGTGAGCGCGACCGGGCGTGGTCAGCTCGGAGTGGCGACCTTCGAGAATTTCATCCAGACCGATGCCGCCATCAATCTCGGAAACTCGGGCGGTGCGCTGGTGAATGCCGCGGGGGAGCTGGTCGGCATCAACACCGCCATGTTCGCGCGCAACGCCGGCATCGAAGGCATCGGCTTCGCGATCCCGGTAAACCTCGTGCGCGGCGTGATGGAGGAGATCTTCAAGAACGGTCGCGTGATTCGCGGCTGGCTGGGAGTGGTGCCTTCCGACCTCACGCCCGAGCAGGCCCGCACTCTGGGCGCGCCTGATGGCGGCGTGCTGGTGGCGAATCTCTACGTGAACAGCCCGGCCCTGCGAGCGGGTCTGCGTCCCGGTGATCTGATCACGCAGATCGATCGCGAGAAGATGCAGACCGCGCAACAGGCGCTGTCCTACGTCGCCAAGCTGGCGCCCGGCACGACGGTGCGAATCCGTGGGCTCAGGCGCGGAGAGAAGTTCGACGTGTCAGCGCAGGTCGTCGAGCGGGGCCAGCCGCCCCCGACTTGAGCGCAGTCCGCTTGTGGCGTTGGCTGGGGGTGCCCTTGGGCTCCTGGGTGGAATTCGCAGTGACGATCTTGAATGAGGAACATTCAAGATCGCACGCGAACCCTCAGTCCGGGCGGCACTCAGACGACGATCTGTTAGC
>DATBIF010000165.1:0-5187 GCA_036557045.1 Steroidobacteraceae bacterium | reverse complement strand
CCGTAGACCTTATCGCGCTTGCGCTCTTTCTCAGGCACCTCCAGTTCGACAGGGGTTGGTTCGAGATTGATCGGGTCGTTGCGTGCCGCTTTCGCGCCTGGCGGGCTCAGGATGATCGCCGTGCAAAGTGCAACGGCCGCGGGACCGAAACTCGAACGCATGCAGAACCTCCCTCACCCACGGTGCGACCTTGGAGCGTGGCCTGAAGGTTCCTTCAGCCGGCCCTGGTTCGTTCCGCGGTTCGTATTGTCGATAGAGAGTTGTAGCCACTGTGATTACAGCAAGGAAGCCAGCGCGTTTCGAGTCGCACCGTTGCTGACTTTGAGCAGGCCTGAGCGAGACGGGCGGCCGGTCTAACTCGCGCTTGCCGCATTAGCGCAAGTGAGCAACCGGGAATCCACGACGTTCTATTCATGCTCAGTACCTGTAGATCTCGACCTTCTCGCCGGCCATGGAGTAAGCCGCGGAACCGAAACGCGTCTTTCGATTCTGGACACTCATTTTCCCCGTGACCCAGTACGCGTCCTCCATGGACTCGAGCGCGAAACTGTTCTTGAGCTTCACGAACACGATCTGGTTGGGTGGCGGCGGCGGGACGTGAATGCAGGCGCCGAAATACGGCACCAGGAAGAACTCGGTGACCCGGTTGTGCTTGTCGAGATCCACCGGCACGATGAATCCCGGTATTCGGATGGCCAGCCCATCGAGGTCCTTGTTGACCTCGCTACCGGGCAGCTGCTGCGCTGCAGGCCCGGCTTCGCCTGAGAGGTAGTCGTGCAGCGGCGGCGGCGGTACCAGGCTGAACTTGGAGCGATCGTCCACCGGCACCAGTTCTTCCCAGTCGACTTGCAGCACCTTGCTGCGGTCGATCGGCTTGGCCGTTACCCTCGGCTTGGCGGGCTTGGAAGTGTCGGGCGCCTCGATGGCCAGCGAAGTACCGGCGAGCAGCAGACAGGTGACGCTCACCAGAATCGCAGCACTAATTGTCCCACGTGACATTCATCGCTCCGAGGCGAGTCATACGCGGATCGTCAAACCGTCCGCCAGCGAGTTGCGATAGGCGCGCGCCGCCGGGATGAAGCCCGCGAGCAATCCCGACGCGACTACCGCGCCCAACAGCAGCCACTCGTCGGCGGCGAGGCCCGTGATCTCCAGGAATATTCCATAGCGGCCGGCGAGGAACGGCCGCGCTGCGAGCAGCAGCACGTAGGTCAGCGCCATCCCGAGCAGGACCCCGCTCGCCGCGAGGATGCCGGACTCGGCTACCAGCAGTGCAAAGACGTGCCGTGGGTGCGCTCCGGCGGAGCGCAGGATCGCCATTTCACGCCGGCGCTCGTTGAGGCTCGCGAGGAGCGCCGTGAGCATGCCGAGGAGCCCCGCAAGCACCACGAACGCCGCCACGATCATCAGTGTGCGATCGGCCACACCCACGATGCCCCACAGCTGCTCGAGCGCAACGCCCGGAATAATCGCCAGCAGAGGCTCCTCGCGGTACTCGTTGATGGCCCGTTGCATCTGGAATACGGCGATCCTCGACTTCATGCCGACCAGGAACGCCGTGATGCTGTCCGGCGTCAGGTCGCGCTGCCGCGCCTGCTCGGCGCTCACGCGAAATGCGGGCGGCGCCTGCATCCCGGTCTGCCAGTCAACGTGGATCGCGCTGATGGCTTCGAGGCCGACATGCACCGTGCGATCGACCGGCGTGCCCGTGCGCTGCAGAATTCCCGCCACGCGAAACGGCTTATCCGCGTGCTGCGCGAAGCTCACGGCCCCGAGTCCGTGCGCGATGATCAGCCGATCGCCCAGCTTGTAGCCGAGCGATTGCGCCACGTCCGCGCCCAGGACCGCATCGTACAGATCGGCGAAGGGCCCGCCCGCGGCAAACTCCAGTTGATGCGTAGCGGCAAAACGGTAGTGCGCGAAGTAGTCGGAGCTCGTTCCCATGACGCGAAAACCGCGGTGCGAGTCCCCGAGTGAGATCGGTATCGTCCAGGCGACGTCCGGATGGCGTGCGATCTTCTGATAGCTCGCCCACGAAACGTTTGCGGTCGCATCGCCGATGCGAAACACCGCATAGAGCAGCAGATTGATGGGGCCGCTGCGTGCGCCCACGATGAGATCGGTCCCGGAGATCGTATTGGCGAACCCCTCCCGCGCGGCAGTGCGGATCTTCTGCACTCCCAGCAGCAGGGCGACGCTCAAGGCGATGGCGAACACCGTGAGCATCGCGGTCGTGCGGCGGTTCCAGAGGCTGCGCCAGGCGAGGCGTGCAATCGCCATCAGTGCACTTCCTCGGCGCTGGCCGCGTTGATCTCTCGCAAAGCCACGCTGCGATCGAACAGCGGCCGGAGCGAAGTGTCGTGACTCACGAACAGCAGCGTCGTACCCGCGCTCGCGCATTCGCGCATCAGTAGTTCGAGAAAGCCGGCACGGGTATCGAAGTCGAGCGCCGAGGTAGGCTCATCGGCCACTATGAGATCCGGGCGCCCGAGAAGCGCACGCGCTGCTGCCACGCGTTGCTGCTGGCCGATGCTGAGTTGAGTGACCGGCCGGTTGAGCAGGCTCTCGGACGCCAGGCCAAGTGCGCGGAGCAAACGACGCCCCTCGGCCCGCGCCGCGGCGCCGGCAATACGCGCGCGCCGCGCGCGCGAGAAGAGCGCGGGCAGGAGCACGTTCTCGAGCATCGACAGGTACGGAATCAGATTGAACATCTGAAAGATGAAGCCGACGTGCTCGGCACGGAACGCATCGCGCTGCGATCCGGACAGCGTGCCGAGGTCCCACCCCAGCACGCGCACCGAACCTTTGCGCGCCTCGAGCACCCCGCCGATCAGGCCGAGGAGCGTACTCTTGCCGCTGCCGCTCGGTCCGTGGAGAAGCACGCGCTCGCGTGGGGCGACGTCGAATGCGTGAATCGAGAGCAGCGTCACGGAGTTGCTCCAGCCGAACTCGAGGTCCCGCACCTCGATCGCCGGGGCGAGGGCGGAGCCACCTCCCGGGTTGTCATTCGAGCTCGCGCTGCCCATCAATGCAGATCCAGGCGCAGCGCGCCGGGCATCAGCGTGCGCTGCGTCTGCAGCGTGGGCGTGACGACGGTCGCCTCGGTCTTGACGCCCGGCATCAACCGATCCACCAAGCGCACGTCGATCCACGCAAGCTGTTCCATGTGCGCACACTCAAATTCATAGGTAGCGTGATAGTCAGCGTGCTCTTCCTCTCCGGCGTGATCCTCGTGCGCCGCGGAGCCCCAGCGCGGCGGCTCGAGCGTGGTGTGCACGAAACGACATCCCGCCGCGCCGGGCACGAGGAACAGCTCGCGGCCGGACTGAAGCCAGCCGAGAGCGCGGTCCACCGCCTGGCGCTCCGCGTCCGAGTGCGGTGCGTGCTCGAAGCCGAGAACGTTGATCGCCGGGGTATCCAGCTCGAGCGTGAGGCGAGTCCCGTCGATCGCGACGTTGAGAAACGCGCGCCCGTGCTCATGCACGTGCTGCTCGAATGCCTGCGCACTTGCAGCTGCGAGGCACATGCCCAGCGCCAACAGTGAACTGCAATCTCGAATGTTCATGGCCACTGTCTCTCCGACCTGAAGCCGCGAAGCGCGACTTCCGGCGGGCTGCTGTGCGCCTCGGGCAAAGCTCTTGGATGACGCCGGCACGAAACCGGCGTGGCGGATCTAGGCGCGGGGAGGGCCGCGCGACAGGTAGGCGAATACGTCCAGGCGCGTGCGCAGGCCCTGGCGCAGCGGCGTACGCACGACATCCGGCGCCTGCGGTTCAAGTGCGGTGGTACCCGAGGATGGCAAGGGCGCGGCCGAGCCAATTTGCAGGCACAACTCGCAATGGTCGCCGCCGACAGCATGCGAGTGTTGATGCGCGGCGGCAGCGCTCAAGACCAGGGCCAGTGCGAGCACGGTCGCACCGACCACCGTGCGTGTCAGTCGCAGGTACGGACGCGAACAGATCGACCGACTCATGGCTGAAGATTCTATACCGAAACCGGTGATGAACGGATGGTCATCGGCCGATCAAAGTGATCGCAACGTACAGCACGCCCGCGCCGAGCAGAGTCATCACCGTGGTCAGGAACTTGGGATGAGCGTGATGGCTCTCGGGGATGAGGTCGCTCGCGCCAATGTAAAGGAAGAAACCAGCGAATAGCGCCAGGACCAGGCCAGTTGCCGCTTCCGGCAGCACGAAGAAAAAGGTCGAACCAATGCCCGCTGCGGGTGCGATGGCATCGAGCAACAGCCATTGCAGGGCCTGACGCCGGCTGCCGCCGTTCTTCAGGACGACATTGGTAGTGTTGATGCCGTCCGAAAAATCATGCGTCAGCACGGCTATGGTGACGATCATGCCGACGGCCGCAGAGGCCTGAAACGCGAAGCCGATTGAAATGCCGTCCAGGAAGCTGTGCGCCGAGAGACTGCCGGCGCCGAGCACACCACGTCCGATTGCTGGCGCGGGAGCTGCTGCGTGATTCAGGGCGTGCTGACCGTGAAGCACCTGAATTCGATCCAGGATCATGTAGAGCAGAAAGCCCAGTCCGGTCACCGAGAGCAGCGTGATCGGCTCGTGGAACTTGCGCCCCAGGTTGATGGCTTCAGGAAGCAGATCGAAGAACGCTACGGCCACCACCGCGCCCGCACTGAAGCCGAGCACGAGATGCAGCTTGTCCCTGAGTCGCAGCGCAAATATTCCGCCCGCGAGCGTGGCACAAAACGCCGCGATTGCAATGCCGACAATCAGCATTCTGCTGGTACTCGGCGGATGGCTCCGCTTTTGGAATTGGCCCTGAGTGTACGCGTGAGTCAGGTGAGCGGCACTTCCGGCCGAGCGAGATGGAACGTGTTGAGATCGCTCCGCCGGGGGCGGGGTAACAGGTACAGGCATCCAACCGGAAAACCCATGGCTACAAGACGCGAAGTATTGGGGTGGACCGCGGCCGGAGTGGGAATGATGGCGGACGCACCGCTGCGTTGCTGTTCGAAGGCAAGGCGGAGTCGCTCGTCGGCAATCGAGACTCCAGGGTCGATCAGTGGAAGGCGGATCGAGTGGCCTCACGGCCTAAGACCGCCAAGCTTGCGCAGAACGCGCGGCTGCGCGCTTATGTACAAGATCGACTCGCCGGCTATGTCGCTGACGTGCGAGGCCAGCCGATGCTGGGACCGCTCGTACCGTGGAAGGGGCG
>DATBIF010000164.1:0-4423 GCA_036557045.1 Steroidobacteraceae bacterium | reverse complement strand
CCTTATCGCGGCTTGAGCGAGCTCGAGTACCCTGGGCACGACCGCACCATCAGTCACGCGCTGCGGGCGCATCTGCATCGGCACTCGTAAGATCAACTTAAGCGCCGTGTTCGCCGGTCAGAATGTCGGCATCAAGGAAGTGAGCGAGAACGTCTGGCTCGTAAGCTTTATGCATTACGATCTGGGCTTCTTCGATCACCAGACCGGGCGCGTCGAATGCGCCCAGAATCCGTTCGAGGCAAAGGTGTTACCTATGCCCTCGGTATAAACCGTTACCTATGTGACCGGAACGGACCCAAGTGAGTTTGGCGCGCTCGGCGGGATTCGAACCCACGACCCCTGCCTTCGGAGGGCAGTACTCTATCCAGCTGAGCTACGAGCGCGCGGATTTTTCGCGAGGGCGCGCATCATAGCCCCGGCTGCTTTGTCCGTCCATTCAGGGGTTTAAGCGCGCGGAACGAATCGCTTATACTTGCGCGCCGCTGCGGGCCGCCAGAATCACAAGGTGTACAAGTGAGCGCGAAGCAAGACGCCAAGTTCATGAATCACTTCAGTCTCGTGCTCGGGATCCTGATCACGATCGCGATCCTGCTGTTCGTGTTCGCGCGCATGGTCGGCGCCGCGACCCAGGCGCAGCACGTGAAGGCGGAGCAGATGGAAATGCACGCCGTCGAGGCGCGTACCAGGCCATTCGCGCAGGTCGCAGTCGCCGGAGCGGACAACTCAGCGCTCGCCGCGCAGGAAGCGCCGGCGGCGGGAGCCGCCGCCGCGGCACCGGCCGCGCAGCCCAAGACGGGCGAAGAGGTTTACAACGCGGCATGCATCGCCTGCCATGGCCAGGGAATCGGCGGCGCTCCCAAGTTCGGCGACAAAGCCGCATGGTCGTCACATGTGGCGAAGGGCCTGGACGTTCTGCACATGCACGCCATCGAGGGCTTCACGGGTCCGAACGGTGTGATGCCGCCGAAGGGCGGCCGCGCCGATCTGCCGGACGACGTGATCAAGATGGGCGTCGACTACATGGTCGAGCACTCGCGCTGAGAGTCGAGCACTCAGCGGTGGGAGTCGACGGTTCGCACTGAGACGATCGGGAAGTGAGCGCGCGCCGCGCGCGTCAGACGATTCTCGAGATCAGGCGAGTACCAGGTACCAGAGCGCCATCCACGCGCCGACGAGTCCGATCCCCACAGCCATCCTTTGCACCCAGCTCATCGTCGCCTGCGAGTACCAGATTCCGGCCGCCAGCAGCGGCCCGAGCAAGAGCCAGTCGCGCATCGCGCCCTCCCAGCCTCAGCGTTGCGCGCGAGTGAACGCCTGTGGACCGCTGCGGTCGCGGTACTCTGTCACAAAAGTCATTGGCAACGGTCAAATCGCGATCAGCACCTTGTAGGACAGGCACTGCGGCCGCGCGCGCAACGCGCGTCCTACAGGGACGAAGGCTCGCGTCGCAACTGGATGGCCTCCGCGAGGTGATGGTCGCGAATCGCATCGCTCGGCTCGAGATCAGCAATCGTGCGCGCGACTTTGAGAATCCGGTGCCGCGCCCGCGCCGACAGGTTCAGCCGGCTCATCGCACGCTGCAGCAGCGACTCCGCGCTGCGCTCGAGCACACAGTGTGACTGCAGTTCGCGAACCGACAGGCGCGCATTGATCGCTGCGCACCGCTCACGCTGTCGTCCACGCGCCAGCAGTACGCGCGCCGCTACGACCGCGCTGCTGTCGTCCGTCGTCGTGGTGCGAAATCGTTCCGGATCCGGACGCGGCACCTCGACGTGCAGGTCGATGCGATCGAGGAGCGGACCCGAGAGTCGCGCACGGTAGTGCTGCACCTGGCTCTCGCTGCAGCGACAGCGACCGTTGCGGTCGCCCAGGTACCCGCACGGGCACGGGTTCATCGCCGCGACCAGTTGAAACTGCGCCGGAAACTCCGCCTGCCGCAGCGCGCGCGAGATCGTGATCGTGCCGCTCTCGAGTGGCTCGCGCAGCGCCTCGAGGACATGGCGCGCAAATTCGGGCAATTCATCCAGAAAGAGCACGCCGTTGTGCGCGAGCGAGATCTCGCCGGGCCGTGGATGTGTTCCTCCGCCCACGAGCGCAAGCGTCGATGCCGTGTGGTGAGGCGAGCGAAACGGGCGCCGGCCCCAGTCGCCAGCACGAAATCCGCCGGCACTGATCGAAGCCAGCGTTGCGGTCTCGAGAGCCTCGCGCTCCGACATCGGCGGCAGGATCCCGGGCAAGCGATGCGCGAGCATGCTCTTGCCGGCGCCGGGCGGCCCGGAGAACAGGAGGCTGTGCCCGCCCGCCGCGGCGATCTCGAGCGCACGCTTGGCGTGCGCCTGGCCCCTCACCTCCGCCAGGTCGGGATATGCGAACTGTGGATCCGCAAGCGTTCGATCTGCGGGGCGGAAAGTCAGCGGCGCCTGACCCGTGACATGCGCGCAGACCTCGAGCAGGTGCCGGGCGGGCGCCACCTGCGCTTCGCGCACCAGTGCCGCTTCGGCAAGGTTGGCGCTCGGCACGACGATACGGTGCGACAAACGTGCGGCCTGGCAGATCGCCGGCAGTACACCGCGGACCGGACGCAGTTCGCCGCTCAGCGAGAGCTCGCCGTAGAACTCGCAATCCGCGAGCGCCGCTGCGGGGATCTGCTCCGAAGCCACGAGCACCCCAAGCGCGATCGGAAGATCGAAGCGCCCTCCTTCCTTCGGCAGATCCGCAGGCGCGAGATTGACGGTAATGCGACCGGCGGGAAATTCGAAGTTCGCATTGGCGAGCGCGGAGCGGACGCGATCCTTGCTTTCCTTCACCACCGCTTCCGGCAGCCCCACGATCGAGAGCATGGGGAGTCCGGGGCCAAGATGCACTTCCACGCACACCTGCGGGGCTTCCATGCCGTACTGGGCGCGGCTGAGGACCGTTGCCAGCATCCGGCAGCCCTCCCTGGCCGCGGGGTACGTCGGCTACTTCTGCGTTTCGGCCTCGAGCTCCCGGATACGCGCCTCGAGCGCCTCGATCTTCTCGCGCGTGCGCCTGAGAACGCCCGCCTGTACGTCGAACTCACTGCGCGTCACGAGGTCGAGGCGCGCCAGCCCCGACTGCAGGACCGACTTGAAGTTGGTCTCGAGATCGCGCTTGAGCGCGTTGAGGCTTTCGGGAACCGCGCCGGCCAGGCGGCGCGCAAGGTCGTCGACGATTTTCGGGTCCATGGCAGTCCGGCCGGGTTAGAAGCCTGCAGCATCAAAAGCCGACCGCCGCGCGTCAAGTCCTGCTCCCGATGAATGCACGCTCGGCTGGTCCACGCGCCAAAACAGTGCGCGTGGCCCGTCGACTTCGCGGCTGAAACCGCCCGGCGCGTGATTCCGCGGCCCTCAGGCCTTAGAAAATTCCGTGGCATAGAAGCTGCATCGTCGGCTGCGCGCAGCGTAGCGCACCCAGGGGGTTTGAAGCACCGCGCCGATCTGCGCGGACCGCGCAGAAATACATGAAGCTGGTGGCGGCGATCATCAAGCCTTTCAAGCTCGACGATGTGCGGCGCGCGATTGCCGACCTCGGGCTGCAGGGACTGACCGTGACCGACGTGCTGGGTCTCGGGCAACCGCCGCTGCGCGAGTTCTACCGGTCGGCGGAGTACGAGGTCGGATTCGCACCGCGCACCAAGATCGAAGTGGCGGTCGATGACGCAGTGCTGGAACCGGTGATCGAGGCGATCGGCAACGTCGCGCGCACCGGCCAGAAGGGCGACGGCAAGATTTTCGTGCTGGATCTCGAGCAGGTGGTGCGCATCCGCACCAGCGAGATCGGCGCGGCGGCCATTTGAACGAACCAGCAACGAGGAGCAACCGTGCAATACCTAACCGCACACCCTGACTTCCTATCGGCGGCCGCGTGGCTGCCCATCGGACTGGCACTCGCCATCTTTGCCTGCAGGCGCTTCGCGAAGCGCGAGCTGGCGCATCGAGTGCGAAGCCACGCTCGCCATTGGCAGATCCTGCCCGTGGCGGCAGCGCTGGGTGTGCTGCTGTTGCCTGCCCTGGGCTTCGCACAGGACGCGGCCACCGCGCCGCCGCCCGTGCCGGACAAGGGCGATACCGCCTGGATGCTGACGTCCACCGCACTCGTGCTGCTGATGTCGGTGCCGGCGCTCGCGCTCTTCTACGGCGGCCTGGTGCGGACCAAGAACATGCTGTCGGTGCTGATGCAGGTGTTCGTCGGCTTCTCGCTGATCACGGTGCTCTGGTGCGTGTACGGGTACTCGCTCGCCTTCACGGGCGGGAACGCCTTCTTCGGCGGTTTCAGCCGGCTGTTCCTCAACGGCGTGTTCGATCCGGCGACCGGCGTCTTCTCCCTCGGCGCGACTTTCAGCAAGGGAACGCCGATGTACGAGCTGGTGTTCGTTGCCTTCCAGGCGACGTTCGCCGCGATC
>DATBIF010000163.1:0-14041 GCA_036557045.1 Steroidobacteraceae bacterium | reverse complement strand
GGGAGCAGCCAGAGTGCGTTGGCGCCGGGTGTCCAATGCATGAAGAACAGGAGCACGCACACGACCGCCACGAACGCGATCAGGAAATCGAACAGCGAGGACACCACCGCGGCGAGCGGGAACACTTCCTTGGGAAAGGCGATCTTGGTCACGAGGCTCCCGTTGCCGGTGAGCGAGTTGGTGCCGAAGCGGATGCCGCCGATGAAGAGCGACCATGCCACCGCGCGCACCATCACCGACTTCACGCCGCCGAGATCGACGTGCGAACCCGACCACTGCGAGGCGATGACGCGCACGAGTGCCGCTGCGCCCACGACCAGCGACGGCAACAGGATCGCCCACAGCAGGCCCATCACGGACTGCTTGTAGCGGATGCGGATGTCGCGCCACGCGAGCAGGTAGAGAATCTCGCGGGCTCGAAACAGTCTGCGAAGCTGATCGATCAATCGGGTTGTTCTCGTTTAGTGCCGTGCGGGCCGCGCACGCGGCGAGACGGTTGGGAATCCGGGCAGGTGCTCTAAAATCATCAGCCTACACATACTGCTACAGGCATGTTGTTATGTCACTCACAGATTCCACGCCGCGCGCCCGCCTGACCGAGGCAGCAGGGCCCGCTTCGCATTTTGTGCCGGCCGAAATCGTGGCCGCGGTGCCCGAAGACGGGCCGCGGGATTCGAACCAGTTCAAAGCTTCGCCCCATGTCAAGCGGATATACTGCCCAGCCGATCAAATCGGGCTCCAAATAACGATAATGTCCTCGATCGTTCGCATACCTGACTCCGTCCGCGAGTAAACCAAGTTGCGAGTCTTTGTCACTGGCGTAAATGGCTATATCGGGGCGATCCTCGCGCCCTATCTCCTGAGTCGTGGCCTCGAGGTGGTCGGCTACGATACCGGCTACTATCGCGACGGCTGGTTGTACAGCGACGACCAGCATCTCGGCAGGACTCCCTATACCATCAACAAGGACCTGCGCGCCGTGACGGTGGAGGACCTGCACGGTTGCGACGCCGTGGCGCACCTCGCGGAACTCTCCAACGATCCGCTGGGGCAGAACGATCCCGAAGTCACCTTCAACATCAATCATCGCGCCTCGGTGAACCTTGCGCAGCTGGCGCGCTCGGCCGGCATCCGTCGCTTCGTGTACACCTCCTCGTGCAGTGTCTACGGCGCAGGGACCGGTGACTTCCTGGACGAGAATGCCGCCACCAACCCGCAGACCACCTACGCGAAGTGCAAGGTCCTGGTGGAACGCGACGTCGGTGCCATGGCCGGCGCGGACTTCTGCCCGGTGTTCCTGCGCAACGCCACGGCCTATGGCCCATCGCCGCGCATGCGCTTCGACATCGTCCTGAACGATCTGTGCGCGCTGGCGTGGACCACGCGGCGGATCGCGATGGTGAGCGATGGCAGCCCGTGGCGGCCGCTGGTGCACGTGGAAGACATCTGCGAAGCCATCTTCCGATCCCTGGTGGCGCCCGAAGCAGCGGTGCACGGCAAGGTCTTCAACGTGGGCGACAACGGCCAGAACTATCGCATCCGCGAAATTGCCGCGATCGTCGCCAACGAATTCCCGCAGTGCGAGGTGACTTCCGGGCCGCCGAGCGCTGACAACCGCAGCTACCGGGTAAGCTTCGATCGCATTCACCGCGAGCTGCCGGGTTTCGCCTGTCACAACACGGCGCAGGATGGCGCGCGCCAGTTGCGCACGCTGTTCGAGCGCATCCAGCTGACGCCCGAGACCTACCAGTTCCGGGCCTTCACGCGTCTCAAGCAGCTCAAGCATCTGCAGGGGACGCAGCAGGTCGATCGCGACCTCTTCTGGAGATGAGGTTGCGCTTCCGGGAAACACCGCTCGCGGGCGCCTTCGAAATCGAAATCGAGCCGCACCGCGACCTGCGCGGCTATTTCGCGCGGCTTTGGTGCCGGCGCGAGTTTGCAGAACAAGGCCTGGCCGCTGAGTTCGTCCAGGCGAGCCTGTCGGAGAACACGCGCCGGGGCACTGTGCGCGGCATGCATCTGCAGCTGGCGCCATCGCGCGAAGGCAAGCTGGTGCGCTGCGTGCGCGGCAGGATTCACGACGTCGTCGTGGACCTGCGTCCGGATTCGCCGACCTATCTGCAGCACTTCGCCGTCGAGCTGGATGCCCAGCTGCACAACGCGCTCTACATCCCGCCGCAGCTGTTGCACGGATTCCAGACGCTGGTCGACGATTGCACCGTGCTCTACGAGATGACGGACTTCCACGCGCCGGAGCTCGGGTTCGGCGCACGCTGGAACGATCCTGCCTTCGGCATCCGCTGGCCGATCGCGACTGACGTGACGATCCTGCCGCGCGATGCGAGCTACCCGGACTTTGATCCGCGTGCTTACGTACGACAGTACCGGCAGCAATCGGCAGCGGCGCAGCGCGCATCGAGATCCGGCCGCTCACCGTGACGCCCGAGCTGCTGCCAACGCTGCGCTCGACTGCCGAATGCCGGCAGCAGGCGGATGCCGCTCTCGAGTTCATGCACGAGCTCTATCCGATCTGCCGGAGCATTACGGGGGACGGTGTGCGCCGCACCCTCGCAGCGGTCGGCGCGCATATTCCGCTCGAGATTCACGAGGTGCCCTCGGGCACGCAGGTATTCGACTGGGAAGTTCCGAAGGAATGGAACGTGCGCGAGGCCTGGCTCGCCGACGCGCAGGGACGACGCGTGCTGGACTTCCGCAACCATACGTTGCACGTGATGAGTTACAGCCTGCCCGTGGACGCCGTCATGTCTCTGGAGGAGCTGCAGCCGCACCTGCATTCGCTGCCGGAGCACCCCGACTGGATTCCGTATCGGACCAGCTATTATCGCGAGGACTGGGGCCTGTGCGTGTCGCATCGTGTGCGCGAGTCACTGGTACCCGGTCAGTATCGAGTCCGGATCGACAGCACGCTCGCCCCCGGCTCACTGACGTACGGTGAGTTCTTGCATCGCGGACAGAGCGAGCAGGAAGTGCTCCTCTTCACCCATGTCTGCCACCCGAGTTTGTGCAACGACAACCTGACGGGAATCGCGGTCGCCGCGGCGCTCGCTGCCGGGCTGCGTGCCGGTCAGGCACGCCTGAGCTATCGCGTCGTATTCGCGCCCGGCACCATCGGCTCGATCACCTGGCTGGCCCGCAACGAGCAGCGCCTGGGCGCGCTGCGTTGCGGCCTGGTGCTCGGCCTGTTGGGCGATCGCGGCCCGTTGACCTACAAGCGCAGCCGGCGCGGCGACACGGAGATCGACAGGATCGCGTCGCTGGTGCTGCGACAACAGGCGCGAGCTCACCAGCTGGTGGACTTCTCACCCTACGGTTACGACGAGAGACAGTTCTGCTCGCCCGGCTTCAACCTGGCGGTGGGCCGCCTCACGCGCTCGGCCAACAATGCCTATCCCGAATACCACACCTCCGCCGACAACTTTGCGGTAGTCGATGCGGACTGCCTCGCCGAGTCGCTGCAAGTGTGTGCGGCCATTCTCAGAACCATCGACGGCAACTGTACTTACGTCAACTTGAGTCCAAAATGCGAGCCCAGGCTCGGCAAGCGCGGCCTCTACCGGGCCACGGGCGGAGCGCACCCGGCCGAGTTCGAACACGCGCTGCTCTGGGTGCTCAATCAGTCGGATGGCGGGTACAGTCTCGCCGCGATTGCCGAGCGCTCGGGCCTGCCGTTCGCGACAATAGCGCAGGCGGCAGACGCGTTGCTGCAGGCAGGCTTGCTGGCGGCGACCGAAACCCAGGACGTGAGGCAACGGGACACATGAAGGTAGTTCTCTTCTGCGGCGGTCTCGGCACCCGGCTGCGCGAACATTCGGACACGATACCGAAGCCGCTGGTCAACGTCGGGTACCGGCCCATCCTGTGGCACCTGATGCGCTACTACGCGCACTTCGGACACACGGAGTTCATCCTGTGTCTCGGTTACCGCGGCGACATGATCCGCGAGTATTTCCTCAACTACAACGAGGCGATGACCAACGACTTCGTGCTGTCGGAAGGCGGGCGCAAGGTCGAGATGTACAGGCGCGACCTGGACGACTGGCGCATCACGTTCGTGGACACCGGCCTGCACAGCAACATCGGTCAGCGCCTGCTGCGCGTGCGCAAGTACGTGGAAGGCGAGGAGGCGTTTCTCGCCAACTACGCGGACGGCCTGTCCGACCTGCCTCTCGACCAGCTGGTCGCCGACTTCCACCGGCGCAAGGTCGTTGCGAGTTTCGTCTCGGTGCGCAGTGCGCTCAGCTTTCATACCGTGCGCGTGCTACCGGACGGACTGGTGTCCAGCATCGGCGCGATGCGTGACGATGAGCTCTGGGTGAACGGCGGTTTCTTTGCGCTGCGCCGGGACATCTTCGATTACATCAACGAGGGCGAGGAGCTGGTCGAGAAGCCGTTCGGGCGGCTGATCGAAAAGGGTCTGCTCGCCACCCATCGACATGCCGGCTTCTGGCAGTCGATGGACACCTTCAAGGACAAGATCAGCTTCGACCGGATGGAAGCACAGGGCCACTGCCCCTGGATGTTGTGGCGCGAGAAGAGCTAGTGCTGACCTTCTCCCCGAGCACGCGCGGTGCCCTGCACGTCCTGATGCTGGGTGCCCACGCCGACGACCTGGAAATCGGCTGCGGCGGCACGATGCTGGAGCTGCTGCGTCGCCCGCGTCCGCTGCGCGTCAGCTGGGTGGTGTTCTCCGGGGTCGGGCGGCGCGAACAGGAAGCGCGACGCAGCGCGCGACATTTCCTGCGCGGCGCACGCCGGCAGGAAGTCATCGTGGAACGCTTCCGGGACGGGTACTTTCCGACCCAGCACCGTGAGATCAAGGATTGCTTCGAGCGACTCAAGGCGCGCGTGCGGCCGGACATGATCTTCACGCACGCGCGTGACGATCTGCACCAGGATCACCGCCTGATCTCGGAGCTCACCTGGAACACGTTTCGCGACCACGCCATCTTCGAGTACGAGATCGTCAAGTACGACGGCGGCCTCGGCTCGCCGAATGCATTCGTTCCGGTGAGCGCCGCGAACTGCCGACGCAAGATCACGCTCCTGATGCGCGAGTTCGGGACACAACGCTCGCGGCGCTGGTTCACGCCGCAGACCTTCATGGCGATGCTCCGGCTGCGCGGCGTCGAATGCAATTCGCCCAGCGGTTACGCGGAAGGGTTCCATGTCCGCAAACTGCTGCTGTGACGGCTGCCGCGGCTGCGCGGGCAGTCGTCGGTGCACTGAACCTTAGAAAGGGAGTCGATATGGCAGTACTGCAGAGACCGCCGTTTGCGTACATGAACGGGCGCGTCGTGCCCTGGGATGACGCGAAACTGCACGTGAGCAGCGAAGCGCTGATTCGCGGCATCAGTGTGTTCGAGGGTATCAAGGGCTACTGGCAGCACGACGACAAGACCTTCGCGCTGCTGGCACTGCGTCGCCATTTCGAGCGGTTGCAGCGGTCCTGTCGCCTGATGCACCTGCCGTTCACGGTGGGCTTCGAGGAATTCCAGGCGGCGTGCAATGACCTGGTGCGCCGCCTGCTGGTGCCCGGCAAGGACCTGTGGCTGCGACCCACGGTGTATGCCGTCGAGGGTCACTGGGGCGAGGGCACCAGGACGGACCTGGTCATCATGGCCTACACCCAGGAAAAGGTACGCCCGCAGCCGATCGAGATCGGCATCAGTACCTGGCAGCGCGCCGGCGACACCGCGCAATCGGCGCGCATCAAGTCCGCCGCCAACTACCAGGTCGGTCGGCTGGCGCGCATCGAGGGTCGTCGCCAGGGCTTCGCCGACATGGTGCTCCTGAACCAGTGGGGGCGCGTGGCCGAGGCCACCGGGTCGTGCGTGGTGGTGCTGCGGCGGGGCGAGATCGCGACTCCCCCCACCACCGAATCGTGCCTGGAAAGCATCACCATCGACATCGTCGAGCAGCTGTGCGGTTCGCTCGGAGTGCCTTTCGTACGGCGGCCGGTGGATCGCACCGAGCTGTATGTGGCCGACGGTCTCTGCATCGCCGGGACCCTGGCGGAGCTGGTTCCGGTCACGCGCGTGGAGTGGGCGGAGCTGCCGCCGAATCCGGAACCGCTCCGCGCCGTGGCCGACGCATTCTGGGAACTGCTGAGAGGCCGGCGAGTGGAGCCGGGGGTCGAGCTGACGCCAGTATGAGCGCTGCCGCGAACGCCGCACCCGAGGTCACGATCGGACTGCCGGTCTACAACGGCGAGCGCTTTCTTGCCCAGGCACTCGATTCGCTCCTCGGGCAGACCCTGACCGATTTCGAGCTGGTGATCTCAGACAACGGTTCCGAGGATCGCACCGAGGAGATCTGCCGGGCCTATGCTGCGCGCGACACGCGCGTGCGCTACGTGCGTCACGAGGTCAATCGCGGCGCTACCTGGAACTGGAACTACGTGGTGCACGCGGCGCGCGGAGAGATTTTCAAGTGGCACTCGGCGAACGACAGCTGCGATCCGCGCATGCTGCAGGCGTGCGCCGAAGTGCTGCGTCGCGACCCACGCACGGTGCTGTGTTATCCACGCACGTGGCTGGTGGACGAGGCGGGCGTAAAGCTCGAGCAGTACGCGCTCGACATCGAGGTGCTGGAGGAGCGCCCGAGCAGCCGCTTCGAGTACGTGCGCGAGCATCTCTTCATGAACAACGCCCAGTCAGGCCTGATACGTCTCGCGCCGCTGCGCCAGACCGGCCTCGAGCGACCGTACCCGCACGGCGACATGATCCTGATGGCAGAAATCGCCCTGTATGGCACATGGCGCCTCCTGCCGGAGGCGCTGTTCTACCGGCGCATCGACAGTCAGTCCGTGACGCGCAACCTTCCCAAGGCCGAGCTGCAGGCGTTTCTCTCGCCAGGGCGGCGCTCCATGCCCGAGCTGCAACACCTGCGCGAGAACCTCGACTGTGTACGCTCGGTGCTGCGAGCCCCGATCGGCTTGAAGGAGCGGGCTGCCGCCCTGCGACATATCGCGCGGCGCGCCTACTACTCGAGGCACCAGCTTTGGTCGGACGTCTCCAAGATTGCTGGAAGGTTCCGCTCGCGCGCCCCGCGCTCGGCCCAGTAGCGCGGCATCGGACCATGGGCGCCGGCCCAAGTCGTCACAGCGAACTGCAGCGGGTGCGGGTAGGGCTCCTCGGCGCCTATCACAGCCGCAACCTCGGCGACACCGCCATCCAGGCTGCGGTAATGGCAAACCTGCGCAATCACTGGCGCGACGCGGAGTTTCTCGGTATCAGCTGGGATCCGCAGGATGCCAGGCGCTGCCATGGCATCGACTCCGTGAGTCTCCTCGATGCGACTGACGGCGCTCCTATCGAAGAGCCCGAGCGGGCGACCGGCAGCAGGCTGGGCGACTGGATGCGGCGGGTTGCCGAGCGTCTCGCCGTGAAGCAGGTTCTCGCGCGACCGGGCCAGTTGCGCCGCATCTCGGCAGTCGTCGGATCGCTCGACCTGCTGGTGATCTCGGGCGGGGGACAGCTCGACGACTTCTGGGGCGGGCCCTGGAGCCACCCTCATGCGCTCTTCACCTGGGTGGCACTCGCGCGCCTGCACCGCGTGCCGATCGCGGTGTTCGGCGTCGGCATCGATGACATCAGTACGCGGCTCGGAAGGCTGTTCGCGTTCGTGGCCATGCGCCTCGCGCAGGAACGGTATGTGCGCGACGGCGTCACGCTCGACATCCTGCGGCGCGCAGGCGTGCGCGGCCCGTTGCGCGTCGGGCCCGATCCGGCCTTCAGCCTGCAACTGCCGGACCCACATCCGCACGAGCCGGCCAGCGATCAACGCAGCGTTCTGGTTTGTCCCATTGCGCACCGCGCCTGGCTCACAGCTCCCACGCACGAATATGCCGCGTACCTCGACGCACTCGGCACCGCCTGCGTGCGCCTGGCAGAGGACGGCGTGCAGGTTCGCCTCGCTTATTCGCAGACCGCCAACGATCGCCGGGTCGTGGATTCCATGGGCGAGACACTGCGCGCACGCCTGGGCAGTCACGCTCAGGTGAATGTTGAGCATACCGACACCGTAGCGGCATTCCTCCGCGCCGCACAGCAGGCGGACGTTGTCGTCGGGTCGCGTCTGCATGCATTGATTCTGGCGGCGCTCGCGGCGCGACCGCTGGTCGCAGTGTCCTATGCGCGCAAGGTGGAGCAGTTGATGACTGATCTCGAGCTCGGGGACTATGTGCTCGATGTCAACAGCGTGCAGCCGGAGGCGCTGACGCAGCTGGTGCGCCGCGCGATAGCCGAGCGCGACGTGCTCAGCCTTCGCTTGCATTCCATCCTGGCCCGTTACCAGAAGGAACTCGCAGCGGAATATCTCAACGTGGTTGCTCTCGTTGCCGAACGGCGTGTCAGTCAGCGCAGCCGGACCTGAGCTGCTCCGGGCCCGACCCGGGCGGGCTCGAAGTCCTGTCAGCAGGCCAAGTGTTCGACGATGTGCGCGCCGATGGCCAGGGCTGCCGTGAGCCCCGGACTCTCGATGCCGAGCAAGTTCACGAGTCCAGTCACGCCGTGCTCGCGGGGCAATTCGATGCGAAAGTCCTGCGCGGCTGCACCGCGCGGCACGAGTTTCGGCCGGATGCCGGCGTAAGAAGGCGTGAGCGCATCATCGGGCAATGACGGCCAGTATTGCCGGATCGCGTTATAGAACTCGCCGGCGCGCCCTGCATCCACCCGGTAATCGATCCGTTCCAGCCATTCGACGTCCGGGCCGAATCGCAGCCGGCCGGCGAGGTCGAGAGTCGCGTGGATTCCGAGCCCGGCTTGCGCCGGCAGCGGATACACGAGGCGGCGAAACGGAACCGGGCCGCGGCAATCGAAATAGTTGCCCTTGGCCAGGTAGTGTTCCGGGATGCGAGCTGCAGGGAACGAGGGAATTTTCCTCAACAGATCGACTGCGTGCAGACCAGCGGCGTTCACCAGCAACGCACACTCAACTCGCACTCGCGCAGCGCCCGAACGCAGTTCGACGTGCATGCGCCCGGCGCCAGCGTCGGCATTCAGGAGCTCGGCGTCGAACGCCACTGTGCCGCCGTAGTGTTCCAGGTCGCCGTGCAGGGCCGTCATCAGCTCGTGCACATCGATGATGCCCGTACTTGGACACAACAGAGCCGCCGCACACCGCACCTGCGGTTCCAGCTGGCGAGCCTCGGAGGCCTCCAGCCATGCGAGGTCCGTAACGGCATTGGCAACCGCCTGCTGCTGCAGTTGCCGCAATTTTTGAATCTCACTCTCCTGCGCCACGATGAGCTTGCCAATGCGTCGGTGGGCGACGCCCTTCTCGGCACAGTAGGCGTAGAGCATCTCGCGGCCGCGCACGCACAGGCGCGCCTTGGCGCTCCCGGTGGGATAGTAGATGCCGGAGTGAATCACGCCGGAGTTGCGCGAGGACGTCTCCTCGCCAACGCGTCGATGGCGCTCGGCCACGACGACTTCGAGGCCGCGCATCGCCAGTGCGCGGGCGACGCTCAGTCCCACGACGCCGGCGCCGATCACGAGTACATCGGCGCTGCTGGTGCTACCCATCCAGGCCGCGTTCAGCGCGCCTTGAAATCGTCAGGCACCAGCTGGTGACGTGCCAGGAGCTTGTAGAAGTCGGTGCGGTTGCGCTTGGCGAGACGCGCGGCCTGGCTGACGTTGCCGGCGGTGATCTGCAGGATCTGCGCCAGGTAGCTGCGCGTGAATTCATCGCGCGCTTCATCGAAGGATGGCAGGCGCGAGGGTGAGCCACCGAGCGACTGCTGCACGAGTTCCGCCGTGATGATCGGCGTGCGCGTCAGCGCCACGTTCTGGCGCACCACGTTGTGGAGCTGCCGGATATTCCCCGGCCAGTCGGCCGTGGCCAGGAGTTCCACTGCCTCGGGCGCATAGATCTTGCGCGCGCCCGTTTCCTGCGCGATCTGCTCGAGGAAATGTGCGACCAGCAGCGGGATATCCTCGCGCCGCTTGGAGAGCGGCGGCATCTCGATGTGTACGACGTTGAGCCGGTAGTAGAGGTCCTCGCGGAACGTGCCGCTCGCGAGCAGCTGCTGCAGGTCTCGATGCGTCGCCGAGATCACGCGCACGTTGACCGGGATCGCCTCGGTGCTGCCGACGGGGCGCACCTGGTTCTCCTGCAGCACGCGCAGCAGCTTCACCTGCAGACGCAACGGCATGTCGCCGATCTCGTCGAGCAGCAGCGTGCCGCCGTCAGCGGCCTGGAACAGGCCCTTGTGGGTACGGATCGCCCCGGTGAAGGCTCCCTTCTCGTGACCGAAGAGCTCGGACTCGAGCAGGTCTTCGGCCATGGCGCTGCAGTTGATCGCCACGAACGAACGGTCACGGCGCGCGCTGGCGCGGTGAATCGCGCGCGCGATGAGCTCCTTGCCGGTGCCACTCTCGCCCGAGATCAGTACGCGAGCGTCACTGCCGGCCACCATGTGCGCCTGGGCGAGCTTCTCTTCGACGATCGGGCTGCGGGTAACGATCTCGGCGCGCCAGTCTTCGTCCGACTGCGCGAAGCCGGAAATCTTCAGCGCCTTCTGTACCTGGTCGAGCAACTCCTGCTTGTCGACAGGCTTGGTGAGAAAACCGAACGCGCCACTCTGCGTGGCATGCACCGCATCCGGTATCGTGCCGTGCGCCGTCAGGATGATGACGCGCAGGCCCGGCCAGCGGCTCTGCAGCTCCTTGAGGAGCCCGATCCCATCCATCTGGTCCATGCGCAAGTCGGTGATCACGAGATCCGGCCGGAAACGTCCTGCGGCGGCGAGGGCGGCGACTCCGCTCTCGACCGCTTCGACGTCGTAGTTCTCGGCACGCAGGCGGATCGTCAGCAGGCGCAGCAATCCCGGATCGTCATCGACCACGAGGATGCGTGCTTTGCGTTTGGCGGTTGCGGTCAAATTGCTTGGATCCGGGAGCGGCGGGGCATTATAGCGAGGCGTCCCGCTCTTGAGGCAACGAGACGCGAAACTGCGACAGTGGGCGGCGGCGGCGGCGCCCTATGTCAAGCCGCTCGCGCGGGTGTCGTCAGTGTCCGCCGTTGCCGGGGTTGCGCTCGATGATGGCGCGCTCGATGCGCGTGATCTCGTCCAGCTTGGCCTGCGCCTCGGCCAGCTGCTTGCGCAGGCGTGCATTCTCTTCTATCTCCGCCTGCAGGCGGCGGTTGGTGGCCGCCATGCGGTCCCGGTCCTGCTGGCTGGTGGCAGCCTGCAGGCGCTGATTCTCGGCCTGCAGGATCAGCCGCTGATCGACGTCCTTGAGGCAGATCCAGGCGAGCGCACGTTCCGCCGGCAGCATGGTCTCGGGCGTCGCCAAAAGCTGCGTGAGCATTTGTCGTGCGCCTTCCTCGTCGGTCTTGCCGTGACCTGGCGTCGCGAGCGCGAGCGCATAGCGCAGGCGGTTGCTCGTCGTCGGGGTGAGATCCGCGGCATCCTTGGCGGTCTGCACGATTTCCGCCTGTTCGGCCGGCGTCGTGCGCGACAGGCGCTCCATCATGTCCAGGTAACTCGACATCTGCCCCAGCGACGGATCCGCTGATGGTGCCGGCGCGGTCGGCGTGCGTTGCGCAGAGCTCGGCATCAGGCTGCAGCCGCACAGGATGGCAACGGCACAGCCGATCGCCGCTGCGCGCGAGACGAGGCTGAAGCGGCTACGCCGCATGCGCAGGTTCCCTCGCCTGGACGGCTGACGGCCGCAACGGCAGCCGGATGCGGAAGTGCGCCCCGGCGAACTGGCCATCCACGATCTCGATCGTGCCGCTGTGTGCGTGCACGAACTCGATGACGACCGAGAGGCCGATCCCGGTGCCCTTGACGTGACCGCCCTGCGGCGTCTTGCCCTGGTAAAAGGCTTCGAAGATCCGGCTGCGCTCCTCGAGCGGTATCCCGGGACCCGTGTCGGCGATATCCAGCACCAGCTGGTCGCGCATCGACTGGGCATGGATGTGAATGGTCCCGCCGTGCGGCGTGAACTTGACTGCGTTCGAGAGCAGGTTGTCGAGGATCAGCTTGAGCTTGCTGCGGTCGGCGGAGATGGTCACGTCCTCGACGCGCACATCCAGACGCACGCGCTGGCTGACCAGGGTCAGGCGCTGGCTCTCGAGCACGCTCTTGATCAGCGGACGCAGCTTGAACTCGCTCACCTCGAGGCCGACGCTCTGTGCCTGCCAGGTGCTGAAGGTCAGCAGGTTCTCGATCAGGCGCTGCAGCTTCAGCCCGTTCTCGCGCAGGATCCCGGTCACCTCCCGCTGATCGCCGGCGAGCTGACCGACCGAGCCGTCGAGCAGGAGCTCCGTGCCCTCGCGGATGTTGGCGAGTGGCGTCTTCAGCTCATGCGACATGTGCCGCAGGAAGCGATTCTTTTCCTGCGCGAGCTCCAGCAGGCGCATGCGCAGCCATTCGAGCTGACGTCCGAGCGCCTCGAGGTCGCTCGGCCCGGTCACCTTGATGGCGCGCGAGAACGTGCCGCGTCCCAGCTCGCTGATCACGCGATCGAGGTGTCGGATCGGCCGCCCCAGCATGAGCGTGAACACGATCGTCAGGATCAGGGTCATCGGTACCAGGGCCGCGGATTGCCAGAAGAGATTGCGCTGCGCGGAGGCCGTCGCGTGCTGCAACGTTTCGAGCTGCTGATCGATGCGCCGTCGGCTGGCATCCGCAAGAGCGGTCGCCGTTTCCCACAGGCGCGAGAAATTACCGACGGCGAGCGTAACGTCCGGCGAAGTGCGCTCACGTTCGCTCAGCAGCTTCCAGATCCCGGCGCTCTCGGTGCGCAAGGTCTCGAGCTGCACATCGCGGGGCACGTCCAGGCGCAGCCGCGCGAGTGCATCGAGCGTGTCCTGGAAGCGCTCGTGGTTCTGTCGATAAACCTCGAGCAGCTCGCGATTGCCGATGACCTGGTAGAGCCGCGCGCTGCGCTCGAGTGAGGCGATCTGCTCGAACAGCAGCTGGTTGTAGCGCGTCGCCTGCACGCCCTGCACGACGAGCGCTTCGCTCTGCGATGCCAGGCGGCGAATCTGGACGGCGGCGTTGACGACCGCGACCAACAGGGGCACGGCCACCAGGGATAGTCCCAGCAGCATCAGCCCGCTCAGCGATCGCGGCTTGCTCAAGCGCATAGCGGGCAATTCTAACAGCACCCCCCGGTCTAAGAAGTGCCGGGAAGTCCCTGTTCTGCGGTTGAATTCACACCTTCGGCACTTTGTGCTGCCAGGGTGTGAGGAGTTGTCTGCGCTCCCAATCGAGAGAGGAGCGCACGATGGCCTCGAGATTGTCGAGCTGCGGCCTCCAGCCAAGGACCTTGCGCACGCGCTCGGCGCGCGCAATCAGAATCGACGGATCGCCCGCGCGACGCGTTTCCTCGCGGATCTGCAGTGATCGCTGCGCGACCTTCTCGACCGTGCGCAGCACCTCGCGCACGCTGTAGCCATGCCCGTAGCCACAGTTGAGCGTGATCGACGCTCCACCGTCGCGCAGGTACGTGAGCGCGGCGACGTGCGCGCCCGCGAGGTCTTCGACATGGATGTAGTCGCGCACCCCGGTGCCGTCCGGCGTTTCGTAATCGGTGCCGAAGATCGCGACGCCCGCGCGCTTGCCGACCGCCGCTTCGCATGCGACCTTGACCAGCAGTGTCGCTGCGGGCGTGCACTGGCCGATGCGCCCCTGCGGGTCCGAGCCCGCGACGTTGAAGTAGCGCAGCGCGACGTAGCGCAGATCGCTCGCGAGAGCCAGGTCGCGCAACATCCATTCGCTCATCAGCTTGGAGGTGCCGTACGGATTGATCGGTGCCGGCGGCGTGTCCTCGGAGGCGATGCCTCCGGGAGGAAGACCGTAGACCGCTGCAGTGGACGAAAAGATGAAGTGCCGCACGCCGTGCGTCGCGCAGCACTCGAGGAGATTGCGCGTCGCGCAGGTGTTGTTGCCGTAATACTTGAGCGGCTTCGCGACCGACTCCGGCACGATCGTATGGGCCGCGAAGTGCAGCACGGTGTCGATCCGGTGCTCGGTGAGCACGCGGCTGACGAGCTCGCGGTCGCCGGT
>DATBIF010000162.1:0-2941 GCA_036557045.1 Steroidobacteraceae bacterium | reverse complement strand
ATCGGCGCATGCACTACTTTACGGCCCGGCGCGAGCACTAATGGTAATAGCCGCGCTCCCGGACCAAAGGCCTGAGACTTCATGAGCGAAGCAGCCGCACCCATCGTCGTGCGCCATTTCCGCCAGATCGTGCTCTGGCCGCTGCAGCTCATGCCGCTGAAGTCCGGGGTACAGGTGCAAAGGCACTGGGAGGCGCTCGAGACGCTCGGCACGGAATGCCAGTGGCGCGAGGTCCGCGACGAGTACTCGAGCGACCCGCTCGAGTTCCAGGAGCGTCACTACAAGGAGTTCGTGACCTTCCTGCCGTACGTACAGCGGTTTCTGTACGGTTCCAGCGTCGGGCAGGAAGCCTCGCAGCGGCACGGCGAGCCGAGCATCCGCGTGTTCCGCCGTCCCGACATCGCGCGCGTGCGCGTCACCTATGAAGACGGCGAGAGCCTGATCTTCGAGGTGGCGCACGCCGATCTGTACTTCTTCCTCGACGCCGACATCGCGATGCTGGCGTTCGAAATGCACGCGAACGACATCACCCTGGATCGTGCGCAGGACACGCTGTTCCGATTCGGCCGCGCGTATCCAGCGTTCTGGGAGCGCAATGGCCAGGGCGGCAACTGTTCGCGGCGCGTCGAATGGCTCGACGAGTCCGGCCAGGTGCTGGCGACTTCCGACTACGAGATCAAGCAGAAGTATCTCGGCCACGTCGGCCGCAATCGCGCCCCGGCCATCGCCGCGCACTGGGAGTACCTGCTGCGTCCCGCCGTGCTCGAGTTCCCCGGACAGACGGGGCCGCTGCGCTATCGACAGCTCGAGTACTACCGCATGCCGCTGATGGCGTACCTCTCGTTCGACGATCCCACCGACCTGTCGCGCGCGGACTTCGTGCGTCTCGGGATGCTGACGCGGCCGGGGGAGCGCGATTCGCTGCCGTATTCCGCCAAGTCGCTCGAATCCTTCGAGCAGGAATACTGCGACGATCGTTTCTGGGGACGGGCCGGCGATCTCTTTTCCGGCGACACGCGCCTGATCTGCACCGGGCAGCTGCTCGCCGTCGTCGGCCGGCAGGACGATTACTTCTTCACCGGCCGCGAAACCGGCATGTTCGGGCAGTTCCGACACCAGTATTTCCTGCTGTTCCTGATCGCGCACTTCCACCGCGCGGCGCTCCTGTCGATGTCGGACGAGCTCGCGGTGGCGATGAATCGCCTCGAGGTCGGCGATCTCGAGTCGGTGCGGCAGTTCAAGCGCGCGATTCGCGCTTCCATGGAAATTTTCCTGCGCTTCACGCACCGCTACTGGTTCCACCAGGTGTCCAACCAGTTCATCGCGCGCAGCATTTTCGACCGGCTGCGCCAGCAGCTCGGCACCGAGACGCTCTACGAGGAGGTCGGGGCCGAAGTCGAGGACATGAACGAGTATCTGGACACCGATAGCGTGCGCCGGCAGGCCAACACCATCCTGCGCCTCACGGTGGTCACGATCTTCGGCCTGATCGGCACGGTGGCGACCGGCTTCCTCGGCATGAACCTGATCGCGGACGCGAATCGCCCGCTGCTGTGGAGAGGCCTGTTCTTCCTGGTGATCCTGATCGCCACCGGCGCCATCACCATGTACACGATCGTGAAGTCGAAGCGCCTCGCTGACTTCCTCGATACGCTGTCCGATGAGCGCGTGACCTGGCGCGAGAAGTGGCGCGCGCTCATCAAGACCTGGACGGGTCCTCCGGCGAGCTGACCTGTTCCCTGGCATGGGCGCGCGAGTGCACGTGCGGATGCGGCACGTGCAGCCACTCGCGCCACACGGCCATCAGCACGGCGAGAATCACCGGGCCCACGAACAGGCCCACCAGGCCGAAAGCGGCGATACCGCCCAGCACGCCGAACATCACCAGCAGGAACGGGATCTTCGTCGCGTTGCTGATCACGAGCGGCCGGATGAGATTGTCGATCCAGCTCACGGCGAGCGCGCCCCAGGCGAGCAGCCCGACGCCGGCTCCGGTGCGATCCGTGATCAGCAGCCACAAGCCCGCGCTCACCCATACGAGCGGCGCGCCGAAGGGAATCAGCGCCACGATCACCGTGATTGCGCCGAGGAGCGCCGGGGCCTGCAGTCCCGCCACCCAGTAGCCGAGACCGGCGAGGATGCCCTGCGCGAGCGCCGCGAGGACGATGCCGTAGACGACCGCGCCGGTCGTGTCCCCGATCGCCTTGAGGTAGTCGTGAATGCGGTCGCCGATGATCCGCTCCAGCACCGCGCGCACCTGCTGCGCCAGGTCCTCTCCATTGCGGTAGACAAAGAACACCGTGAGAAGCGAAAAGAAAATCTTGGCGAGATTGCGTCCCACGCCGCCGATCAGCGTGCGGATCTCGCCGAGCGACTGGTCGGCCCACAGCCCGATCTCGGTGCGCAATGCCTGTGGGTCACGTCCCAGGCGGTCGATGATGTCCTGCAGCCACTCCCCGAACCACGGAACGTTGTAGATCGACGGGGGCAGGTGCGGATGCTTGGCCAGGAAGGCGATCAGGACGTCGTAGGCACCCTTCACTTCGTGCCGCATCAGCGACGTCAGCCAGACGACGGGCACCACGAACGCGATCGTGAGCAGCAATGTCATCGTCAGCGCGGAGAGCGTGACGCGTGAGCGCAGCGCCCGGCGCAGCTTGACGTAGAGGGGCCAGGTGACGAAGGCCAGGATCATGGCCCAGATCACCGGCACCAGGAACGGCCGCAGAACCACGTAGCTCAGGAGCAGCAGACCGCCGATCAGCAGCGCGATGATGGTGCGCTTCAGCCACGGCGCGGCTTGCAGCTCTTCCAGCATGTCAGGCGTCGCGGCCGAGGAGACGTGCCAGTGATCGGTCGTGAAGACCCGAGAGCACCAGCTGCGCGGTGATCGCGCCGATCAGCGCCGTCAGCATGTCCCACTGCGTGTCCCAGACATCGC
>DATBIF010000161.1:0-9128 GCA_036557045.1 Steroidobacteraceae bacterium | reverse complement strand
GAGCATCAGGCCCGAGAAGCCGCCGATCGTGAACAGGAACAGGAAGGCGAGCGCAAACAGCATCGGCGGCTCGAAACTGAGTGAGCCCTTCCACATGGTCGCGGTCCAGTTGAATACCTTCACTCCGGTCGGCACCGCGATCAGCATCGTCGACAGCATGAAGAACAGCTGCGCCGCGAGCGGCATGCCGACCGTGAACATGTGATGCGCCCACACGATGAAGGACAGGAACGCGATGCTCGCGGTCGCGTACACCATCGCGTCGTAGCCGAAGAGCGGCTTGCGCGAGAACGCCGGGATCACTTCCGAGACGATGCCGAAGGCCGGCAGGATCAGGATGTACACTTCCGGGTGGCCGAAGAACCAGAAGATGTGCTGGAACATCACCGGGTCGCCGCCGCCCGCCGCGCTGAAGAAACGCGTGCCGAAGAAGTGATCGGTGAGCAGCATCGTGACCGCGCCCGCGAGCACCGGCATCACGGCGATCAGCAGGTACGCGGTGATCAGCCAGGTCCAGACGAACAGCGGCAGGTGCAGCAGCGACATGTTCTTCAGCCGCAGGTTCATGATCGTCACGATGATGTTGATCGCCCCCATGATCGAGGAGGCACCCATCAGGTGAATCGCGAAGATGGTCATCGGCAGGCTGTTGCCCGCTTGCAGCGACAGCGGCGGATAGAGCGTCCAGCCGCCCGCCGGGCCGCCGCCGGGCACGAACATCGAGCCGAGCAGCAGCGTGAAAGCGAAGGGCAGGATCCAGAAGCTGTAGTTGTTCATGCGCGGCAGCGCCATGTCGGGCGCGCCGATCTGCATCGGGATCATCCAGTTCGCGAGCCCGACCCAGGCCGGCATGATCGCGCCGAAGATCATGACCAGCGCGTGCATGGTGGTGAATTCGTTGAACAGCGCCGGATCGACGATCTGCAGGCCCGGCTTGAAGAGCTCGGCGCGGATCACCATCGCGAAGGCGCCGCCGATGAAGAACATGATGCACGCGAAAACCAGGTACAGCGTGCCGATGTCCTTGTGATTGGTGGTGAAGAGCCAGCGCTTGATGCCACTCGGCTTCTCGTCGTGGTGACCGTGGGCGTCTGCGGCGGGGCTGGTTGCGTACGTTGCCATGATGATCTCGGAGCGCGTGAGTGTTCGGGTGAGCTTCAGGGCGTCTGGGCTACGGTGACCGGGTTGGTCGCGCCGCTTGCGGCGGTCGCAGGCTGAGCCGGCTGTTGCGCCGCCTTCTGCTGCTCGAGCCAGGCGGCGAAGTCTTCTTTGCTCTTCACTTCCACGACGATCGGCATGAAGCCGTGGTCGCGGCCGCAGAGCTCGGCGCACTGGCCGCGGTAGAGGCCGGTCTTGCCCGGGTCGACCTTGAACCACGCCTCGTTGACGAAGCCCGGGATGGCGTCCTTCTTCAGGGCGAAGTCGGGCACCCACCAGGCGTGAATCACGTCGTTCGCGGTCAGGAGCAGGCGGACCTTCGTGTCCTCCGGCACCACCAGCGGATGGTCGACATCGAGGAGGTAGTGATCGACGGTCTTCGGATCGATGCCGGAGCCGAGCTGGCGCGCGGCGTTGCTGGTCTGCGCGAGCTGCGAGAAGAAGCTCACGCCCTTGTCCAGGTAGTCGTAGTGCCACTTCCACTGGTATCCCGTGACCTTGATCGAGAGCTCAGTGTTGCGGGTGTCCTCGATCTGGATGAGCGTCTTCGCGGCGGGAATGGCCATGATGACCAGGATGAGGATCGGGACGATGGTCCAGACGACCTCGACCTTGTGACTGTGGGTGAGCTGGACGTCGGCGACCGCGCCCTTCGACTTCCGGAAGGTCACGATCGAATAGATCATGACGCCGAACACCACGATGGCGATCGCCACGCACCACCAGAAGATCTGCATGTGGAGCTTGTAGATCTCGGTGCTCAGCACGGTGACGCCTTGCGGCATGTTGAGGGCGTGATCGGCGAATACCGGGGCCGCCCAGGCGAGCACCGGCAGCATGCAGAGGCGCCGCCAGTGGGATGCGAACTTCGTGATCATGCGACCTTAAGCTCCCGTTGAATTCGAATTCTCGTCAGCGCGCCAAGGCCTCGTCCACCCCGCGGGCCACGAGGGGCGGCGACTCATTGACTGCGCCGATCACCTGCTTGAGCCGTGCTGCAAGCGCGCGCCGCTCTTCCTCCGTGAGGAACCCGCCGATCTCGCACGCGCGACCGTGGGATTCGATCAGCAGCCGGCTGGGGTGCAGCGCCGTATACGAGGCGCGAAGTGTAACCTTGGCCCAGTGCCGAGGAAACACGAAGCGCTCCTCGGTGGTCCGGCTTCGCAGCTCGATCACGACCTCGTGCTGGGAAATGCCGATGCATTGGCGCACGAAGCGCGCTCGCAGGCTGATCCAGAGCGCCCAGCCGAGCACCAGCATCTCGAGCCCGGCGAACGGGAACACCGGCCAGAACCCTTGCAGCGCGAAGAGACCGGCGATGGTGAATGACACGACGCACAGTGAACCGAAGAACAGCGCCGCGGTCGCGACTGTCAGCGCACAATTCGGGCGCAACTCGACGCGATAGAAAACTGCGTCCTGCTCGGCTCTTGTAGATGCGTCGATCACGCCGTGGGCCCTCGCCAGAGGGCGCATGGTAGGCGAAATTTCTTCTCGACTCAAAAGCTTAACGGGTGACTGCAGAGCTTCCCTGGAGCCGCAGTCGATCCAGGTCGAGGCACTCGCTCGCAAAGGCCGCCGAGGGCGGCGCCTGGTAGGGAACGCTGCCGAGGAGCGGCGCCTTGAGCCGTTGCTCGAGGCTGCGCAGATTGTCTGACGCACGCTGGAACGCGGGGTCGATGCTGTTGGCCACCCAGCCGACCAGGTGCTGACCACTCGCCTCGATCGCCTGGGCGCTGAGCAGCGCGTGGTTGAGGCAGCCGAGCCGCATGCCGACCACCAGCACGACCTGCGCATTGATCATGCGCGCCAGGTCCGGGAAGGAGTCACGATCGTTGAGCGGCGTCAGCCAGCCGCCCGCACCTTCGACGACCACGATCTCGGCGAGACCGGACAGGATCCTGAATGCGCGCACGATCTCGCGGAGATCGATTTCGACACCGGCCTCGACTGCGGCGATGTGCGGCGCGACGGCGGGATTGAACGAATACGGGTTCACGATGCGATAGGGAGCCGGCTCACTCGCTTCCGCGATGAGCGCGAGCGCATCGTCATTCACCCAGCCCTCCGGCGTTTCGCGCCCGCCCGAGGCTACGGGTTTCATGCCTGCGACCCGCAGGCCACGATTGCGCAGGCCTTTGAGGAGCGCCGCCGCGATGAGCGTCTTGCCCACGCCGGTGTCGGTGCCAGTCACAAAGAGTGTCTTACGGGACATGACGGCGTGAGATCTGGCTCAACGGTATCCGCACCTCGCCATCGCGAGGAATCGCACCCCAGGCCTGGCCGAGCACGACTTCGTACGTTGCAGGCAGGCGGCCGTCAACGCGGAAACGTTCGTAAGCCTGCGTGACCGTCGCGAACGTCGCGCGGCCCGTGAGGCCCGCCGCTCGACCCGCGGTCGCGTTCTGCGCACCGATCGCCTTGAGGTCGCGCATCAGCGCGACCGCCGTGTCATAAGTGAGCGTGAAGCGCTCGACATCCAGCACCGGCTCCGCGAGGCGCGCTCGCACCAGCGCATCGCCCAGGTCGTGCATGTCGATGAAGCGACTGACGTGCGAACGCTGGTCGGCGGCGGCCCACGCCGCACGCAACTCCATGAGCGTATCGGGCCCGAACGTGCTGAACGTCAGGAGTCCGCGCGGTTTCAGCACACGCTGGAACTCGCGCAGTGCCATGTCCGGCACATCGCACCATTGCAGCATCAGATTGCTGAAGATGAGATCGACGCTCGCGTCGGCGAGCGGCATGTGCTCGGCATCCGCGCACACGCGCTCGAATCGTCGTCGCCAGCCCTGCTGGTGAGCGGCCTCGTGCAGCATGCCGGTCGCGATGTCGAGCGCGATCACGGTCGCGCGTGGGAAGCGGCGCTTGAGATCGCGCGAGGCATGGGCGGTGCCGCAGCCGGCATCGACGATGAGCCCGGGCTCGAGCTTGACGTACTCGAGCCGCGCCAGCAGCCGCTCCCTGACCGCGGTCTGCAGGACCGCGGCGCGGTCATAACTGCGGCTCGCGCGCTCGAAAGCGCGGCGCATCTGGCGTCGATCGAGTGAAAAGGGCTCGGGCTCGGTAGGTGGCGTCGTCATGCAGGCACCCGCAAGACTTCAGTCAACGCCTCGACCAGCTGATCGACGTGCTCGTCGCGGTGCGCAGCGGACAGCGTGATGCGCAGCCGCGCAGTGCCGTCGGGCACGGTGGGCGGGCGAATCGCCGTGACCCAGAAGCCGCGCTCCCAAAGCGCCTCGCTCACGGCCACGGCATGCGCGGCGCCGCCGAGCACAATGGGTTGAATCGGCGTGCTCGAGGCGCTGAGTTCGATGCCGGCCTGCGTCGCCGCGCTGCGGAAGCGATCGATGCGGGCCCGGAGCTGCTCACGCCGCCAGCTTTCCGCGTCCACGAGACGCAGCGCCGCCCGCGTTGCGGATGCGATCGCCGGTGGCAGCGCGGTCGTGTAGATGTAAGTGCGCGCGCGCTGAATGAGATATTCGATCAACTCCGTGCTGCCCGCGACGAATGCGCCATGACTTCCCAGAGCCTTGCCGAAGGTACCCATGAGAACCGGTACGCGCCCGGCATCGAGCCCGAAGTGCTCGAGCGTGCCGCGGCCGCGTGCGCCAAGAACGCCGATGCCGTGCGCGTCATCGACCATCAGCCAGCCGCGAGCCGAGCGCACGGTCTCACTCAGCACAGCGAGCGGCGCGACATCGCCATCCATGCTGAAGACGCCATCCGTCATCACGAGCGTGGCGCCCGGGCGCGGCTCGGCGAGCTTGCTCGCCACTGAGCCCGCATCGCAGTGCGCGTAGCGGGAAAAATGCGCGCCCGACAACAGGGCGGCATCGAGGAGCGAGGCGTGGTTGAGGCGATCCTCGAGCACCTGGTCGCCGCGTCCGACGAGCGCCGCCGCGACCCCGAGATTCGCCATGTAGCCGGTCGAGAAGAGCAGCGCGCGCTCGCGCCCGGTGAACGCGGCGAGTTCTTCCTCGAGCGCGTGGTGCTCGATGCCGTGCCCGGTCACCAGGTGAGAGGCGCCGCTGCCGACGCCGTAACGCGCCGCCGCCTCACGCAGCGCGGCCACGATGCGTGGGTGATGGCTCAGCCCGAGATAGTCGTTGCTGCAGAAAACGACGCGCCGCGCTCCATCGACGATGGCGACCACGCCCTCGTCTTCACGGGGCCAGTCCTCGACGACGTGGCGGCGCCGGTACAGGTCGCGCGCGCGCAGGTCGTCGAGGCGCTCACGCAATGCAGGGTTCAGGCTCGACTCCGAGTCGCGCGAACAGCTCCTGGTCGTGCGCGACGTCCGGGTTGCCGGTGGTCAGGAGCTTCTCTCCATAGAAGATCGAGTTGGCGCCGGCGAGGAAGCACAGTGCCTGCAGCTCATCGCTCATCTCGGCGCGGCCTGCGGACAAGCGCACGTGCGCTTTTGGCATGAGCACGCGTGCCACCGCGATCGCACGCACGAAGTCGAGCGGATCGAGGGGCGGCGCTCCATCGAGGGGCGTGCCCGGGACCTGCACGAGCTGATTGATCGGCACGCTTTCCGGGTGCTCCGCCAATGTCGCCAGGGTGTGCAGCAGCTTGGCGCGATCGAGCTCGGTCTCACCCATCCCGAGGATGCCGCCACAGCACACCTTGATGCCGGCCGCGCGCACGGCCGCGAGGGTGTCGAGCCGATCCTGGTAGGTGCGCGTCGTGATGATCTTCTCGTAGTGCTCGGGAGAGGTGTCGAGGTTGTGGTTGTAGTAGTCGAGGCCGGCGGCCTTCAGCTCTTCGGCCTGCTGCGGCGTCAGCATGCCGAGCGTCGCGCAGGTCTCGAGACCGAGCGCACGCACCTCGCGGACCATGGTTGCGATCTGCGTGAGCTCGCGGGCCTTGGGGCTGCGATATGCGGCGCCCATGCAGAAGCGGGTGGCGCCGGCAGCGCGCGCAGTCTTTGCGCATTCCACGACCGTCTTCACATCCATCAGCGCCTCGCGCTCGACGCCGGTGTGATAACGGATGCTCTGCGGGCAGTAGGCACAATCCTCGGGGCAGCCGCCCGTCTTGATGCTGAGCAGTGTGCTCACCTGCACCTGGTTCGGTGCGTGGTGCGCGCGGTGCGCCTGCTGGGCGGCGAACATCAGGTCGGCAAAGGGCAGCCCGAACAGCGCGCGCACCTCCTCGAGTGTCCAGTCGTTGCGGATCTCGCCAGGGGACGATGGCTGGGAGGGGTGGGCGCGCGCAGAGGCATTCATTCGATTCGATCCGTTTGCGGCGCATTTGCCGCGTGGCAGCCGCGGGAGTGGCGCGCAGTATTCGGGGAGGCATGAAACTCTGTCAACCCGAAACGTCCCGATTGGTTAACGGATGGCTATTGCGTGTCCAGGGGCTCCTGTTGCCGCCGAGCTGCGTGTTGTGTGGCGACCGCGGTCAGCCGCCCGTGCTCGACCTGTGCCGACCCTGCGCCGAGGACTTGCCGGGCAACGCGAATTGCTGCGCTCGCTGCGCCGCGCCGCTCGCCGGCCCGCTCCCGGAAGCGCTCATCTGCGGCCGCTGCCTGCGCCGCGCGCCGCGCTTCGACGTTGCGAGTGTGCCTTTTCGCTATTCCTATCCGCTCGACCAGTTGATCCGCGCCTTCAAATACCGCGGTGTCCTCGCCTACGGTCGCGTGCTGGGAACATTGCTCGCCGACTGGCTGGCCGCGCGCGATGCGCCACTCCCGCAAGTGATCGTTCCCGTGCCTCTGCATCCGTCGCGGCACCGTGAGCGCGGCTTCAACCAGGCGAGTGAATTGGCGCGGCCGATCAGCCGGCGCCTCGACATCCCCTGCGACGAGCGCCTGTGCCGGCGAGTACGGGCGACGGCGGATCAGACCGAGCTCGACGCCCGGACGCGTCGCCGCAACGTTTGGCACGCCTTCGAAGTCGCGCGAACGGCCGGCTTGCGGCACGTCGCGGTGCTCGACGATGTGCTCACGACGGGCAGCACCGCGAACGAAATCGCGCGCGTGCTCAAGCGCGCCGGCGTCAGGACGGTGGAGGTGTGGGCGGTCGCGCGCGCTCAGGCTGCGAAGACGTAATGCAGCAGCATGCCGATGAACACCAGCATTCCGAAGTAGTTGTTGTTGTTGAAGGCGCGAAAGCAGCCTTCCGGGTCGCGCTTGCGGATGAGCCACTGCTGCCAGGCGAAGCAGATCCCGGCGGCGCCGAGGCCTCCCCAGTACCAGTTGCCGTAGTGCATGTCGCGCCCGACCAGCACCAGGGCGAACAGCACCATGAGCTGCATGACGCCGATGATCACCCGGTCGGCATCACCGAACAGGATGGCGCTCGACTTGATGCCGAGTTTCTTGTCGTCTTCGCGGTCGACCATCGCGTACTCGGTATCGTAGACGCCGGCCCACAGCACGGCGATGCAGAAGATGACCCAGGCGAGCTTGGGGACGGTCCCGTTCTGGGCGGCAAACGCCATCGGCACCGCGATTCCGAAGGCGGCCCCCAGATAGAACTGGGGCACCGGGAAGAAACGTTTCAGGAACGGATAGCTGATGGTCAGCGCGCCGCCGACGACCGCGTAGAGCTGCGCCAGCGGATTGAGAGTAAAGAGGAGTGCCACCGCCAGCAGGCACAGCAGCAGGAACAGGAGCAGCGCCTCGGTCGTCGTGACCCGGCGTGCCGCGAGCGGCCGATCCCTGGTGCGCGCCACGAACGGGTCGAGGTCGCGATCCGCGTAGTCGTTCATCACGCAGCCCGCCGAGCGCATGATCAGCGTGCCGAGCATGAACACGATGAAGGTGCGCGCGTCCGGACGACCGTCGCCTGCCACCCAGAGCGCCCACAGCATCGGCCACATCAGCAGCCAGATGCCGATCGGACGATGCAGGCGCATGAGGAGCGCGTATTCGCGCAACGTGCCGCCCACGCGTCGCAGTGCCGAGATCACCGGCAGTTCGCGCCAGGATGGGCGCAATTGCACCGGGGCATTCATCCGATCGTTCCGTAAGCCTCGCCGTGTCCGACCCAGCGCGCGATCAATGGCGCTATGTTAGCGGCATGCTCCGCCAACATCAGCTCCGCCAGCTGCTGCACGCGCGGCAGCAGATCCGCGTCGCGCATCAGGTCCGCCACGCGCATCTGCGCAAGTCCGGTCTGGCGCGTGCCGAGGACTTCACCGGGCCCGCGTAACTCCAGGTCGCGGCGCGCGACCTCGAAGCCGTCATTGGTTTCGCGCAGCACTGCGAGGCGCTCACGCCCGAGCTCCGAGAGCGGCGGCCGGTACAGCAGCACACAACTGCTCGCATGCGCGCCACGGCCGACGCGTCCACGCAGCTGGTGCAGCTGGGCGAGACCCATACGCTCGGCATTCTCGATCACGATGAGACTCGCGTTCGGCACATCGACCCCGACTTCGATCACCGTCGTCGCCACCAGCAGTTGCAGCTCACCCGCGCGGAAGCGTTCCATCGCGCCATCCTTCTGCGCGGGCGTCATCCGGCCATGAACGATGCCGACCCGCATCCCGGGCAGTGCTTCGGCGAGCGCCGCCGCGGTCTCCTCCGCGGCCTGGTAGGGCAGCGCTTCTGATTCGTCGATGAGCGGACAGACCCAATACACCTGGCGCCCTGCGACACAGGTGTCGCGAATCCGGGCGATCACCTCGTCGCGCCGGCTTTGCGGTAGCGCCACGGTCTGCACAGGGCTTCGTCCCGGCGGGAGCTCGTCGATCACCGAGACATCGAGGTCGGCGTAAGCCGTCATCGCGAGCGTCCGCGGGATGGGCGTCGCGGTCATGATGAGTTGGTGCGGATGACGTCCGTCAGAGGCTCCCTTGTCGCGCAACTGCAGCCGCTGATGCACGCCGAAGCGATGCTGCTCGTCGACGATCGCGAGCGCGAGCTTCTTGAACTGCACGCCTTCCTGGAAGAGCGCATGGGTGCCGATGACGATGCGCGCCGCGCCGCTCGCTACCAGGCCAAGCGCGTTTTCGCGTGC
>DATBIF010000160.1:0-2582 GCA_036557045.1 Steroidobacteraceae bacterium | reverse complement strand
CAGTGGCAGCACGCCCTGCCCGATGCTGCCGAAGCCGACCAGGACGATCCGTCCCGGAAAATCGACGTGGATCTGGTGTTGAGTCATGACACTTCGCTATCCATTGGTGGCAGGTACCAGGTACGGTTGCATAACTCGTTGCATAACTCGGCGCGGTGTGAGTTATGCAACGAGTTATGCAAACGTACCTGGTACCCCGCGCATCGTGCCTTGCGACGCGTCGTCAGGCAAATGCGCCGCACGCGGGCGCGGCAAGAGAAGTTCAGACGCTGGGCGCGCTGCGCCAGTGCGGCGGGTAGGTCCGTTCGTAGCCCGGCAATGCTTCAACACGCGAGATCCAGCGCGCGAGCGCCGGATAGTTGAATTCCATCGGCAGGAAACGCGAGCGCAGCTCCGCAGCTTCCGGACGATTGAGTGCGCGCAGCAGCAACTGGATTCCAGGGAACACGACGAAGTCGAGTGCCGATACGTGCTCACCCACGATCCAGTCCGACTTGCTCAGCCGTCCCTCGATCACGCGCGCTTCATTCGCCAGGGTGCGCATCGCGTCGGTGATCTCCTCGAACTGCTGCTTCACCTTGCCGGCAAACACGGCGTTCGTGATCTTCATCAGCCGCGGCTCGGCATTGTTCTGGTACTCGCAGATCACGCGCATGATGGTGCCCGCCTCTTCGGGGCTGCGGCCGAACAGCGGCGGATCGGGGTACTTGAGGTCGAGGTAGTAAAGAATGGCGAGGGACTCGAAGCACACGTAGTCGCCATCCTTGAGCACCGGCACCTGACCACGCGGGTTGAGCTTGAGCATGTGCGGCGCCTTGTGCTCCTGGCGCGAGAACTCGAGCTGGTGCGAGACGTACGGAAGCCGCTTGTGCTCGAGCGCAAGCATCACGCGCCAGGAGTACGGACTGCCGCTTCCCCAATAGAGCTCGAGTGCCAAGGCCGGTTACCGCTGTCGAACGCCGCGAGCACGGCTGTCAGGGATTGTAGAATCCCCGCATGGCCTGCACCACCCTCGTCGAGCCCGCTCAGCTCGCTCCGCACCTCGGCAATCCGCGCTGGGTGATCGTCGATTGTCGATTCGACCTCGCGAAGCCGGACGCCGGCCGTGCGCTGTACCGCGCCGGGCACATTCCGGGCGCCCGCTATGCGCATCTGAACGAGGATCTGTCCGCGCCGATCACGCCGCGCACCGGGCGGCATCCGCTGCCGAGCCCGGAGGACTTCGCCCGCACGCTTGGCGCCTGGGGCATCGATGCACACACGCAGGTAGTCGCCTATGACGATGCCAGCGGCGCGATCGCGGCACGTCTCTGGTGGATGCTGCGCTGGGTGGGTCACGACGCGGCCGCCGTGTTGAACGGCGGTCTGAGCGCCTGGCTCGCGAGCGGGTTCGCGCTCGAGAGCGCCGAGCCAAAGGTGACGCCCGCGACCTTCGTTCCCCATGTGCGGGCCGATCGGGCGATTACGGTCGAGGCGTTGGTTCCTGCGCTCGCCTCCCGCTCCGTCGCGCTCGTCGATGCACGCGCGGCCGATCGGTTCGCCGGCCAGAACGAAACCATCGATCCAGTCCCGGGCCATGTTCCGGGCGCACGCAGTCATCCGTTCATGTCCAACCTCGATGCCCAGCGCCGCTTTCTGCCGCCCGCGGTCCTGCGAGAGCGTTGGGCGAAGACGCTGGACGGTGTTTCGGGTGATGAAGTCGTCGCGATGTGCGGCTCGGGCGTTACCGCCTGTCTCGATCTGCTCGCCCTCGAGCTCGCCGGTTTCAGCGGTGCTCGCCTTTACCCGGGCTCCTGGAGCGAGTGGATCCGCGATCGCAGCCGTCCGATCGCCACCGGAAGCGACGACACCTAGGGCAACTCTGCACGGTTGGCGACGCAAGGCGCTCCATGAAACCTGCACAGAGTTGCCCTGCCAGCTCCGGCCCGCAGCGTTTCCCTGGCGATCTTTAATTTACTTCTCGGCCCGTTTTGCTATCGTGCGCGCAACTTTTTCCGGGAGCGCGAGGACCAAGCTGCGCACGTGGACAACGCCGTCAAGAAGCCCCTGTCGGGGCAGACCTGGAAGATCGAGGACTCGCTCGACCTGTACCAGGTGCGAGCGTGGGGCAGCGGTTACTTCGGCATCAACCCGGCGGGTCACGTCGTGGTCCGGCCCGATACCCGCCCGGAGCGTGAAATCGACCTCTTCGAAGTGGTCGAGGGCCTGAAGGCGCGCGACCTGCGCACCCCGGTGGTGGTGCGCTTCTCGGACATCCTCGCGCATCGCCTGCGCCACCTGCATGACGCCTTCGCGAACGCGATCGCCGAAAACGACTACCGGAACCGTTACGCGGCGGTGTTCCCGATCAAGGTGAACCAGCAGCGCCTGGTCGTCGAAGAGGTGTATCGCTACGGCACCCAGTTCGGCTTCGGCCTCGAAGTCGGCTCCAAGCCCGAGCTTCTCGCCGTGATGGCCCTGACTGAGAGCGATTCAGAACGCGTCATCGTCTGCAACGGCTTCAAGGACGACAGCTACATCGAGGCGGTGATCCTCGCCGCCAAGCTCGGCCGCAGCATCATCCCGGTGGTCGAGAACTTCTC
>DATBIF010000159.1:0-7706 GCA_036557045.1 Steroidobacteraceae bacterium | reverse complement strand
TCGAGCGCGCACCCGTCGAGCGACGAAGGCACGCCCTGCGTGAACCCGATGACGTGACGCTCCGGCTCGCGCGGCTTGCTGAAGGCTGCGCGTGTCAGCACCCACGCGTGATCCGGAATGCTGTCATTCGAGGTGAGCGTTTCCTTGCCACCGATCGTGACGCCCCACAGGCCGCGATTGACCGAGTAGGCCGCGCCGTACGGCGGCACCGGGAGCTTGCGCTCCTCGAGGAACCTGAGCTGCTCGGGCCGCTTGAAGGCACGATCGCGTACCGGCGCCAGGATCTCGAGTTCCGGCGCCAGCGTGCGCAGCGCCACTTCGAAACGCACCTGGTCGTTACCAGCAGCCGTGCAGCCATGCGCGACGATCGTCGTCCCGAGCTGGCGCGCGATTTGCGCGATCGTCTGCGCCTGCATGACGCGCTCCGCGCCGACACAGAGCGGGTAGAGCTGGCCGCGCCGCACGTTCCCCATGATGAGAAAACGCAGCACGTTGTGGAAGTAGTCAGCACGCGCATCAACCACGTGATGGTCCACGGCGCCGAGCGCCCGCGCCCGCTGGTCGAGCGTGCGGGCAGCTGCAGCGTCGATACCGCCGGTGTTGACGGTGACGGTGATCACCGGCCGGCCATGATTCTCCTTGAGCCACGGCACCAGGAAGGAGGTGTCGAGGCCCCCGGAGAAAGCCAGCAGGATGGGCTCCCGGCCCTTGGCAGCAGAGGTGGTCATGGACTCAGACGCGGAATATCGCATGCAGACGCCGCAGCAGCTTCTGTTGCTGGCTCGCGGCCTGCGTAGCAACAAAGATCGTGTCGTCGCCGGAAATCGTGCCCACGACCTCGGGCCACTGCGAGCGGTCGATGGCCACGGCGACACTCTGCGCGGCGCCCACGGTCGTGCGAATGACGGTCAACGAGGCACCGGCCGGACGTACCTCGCGTACGAAATGGGCGAGAGCGGCGAAATCGCCGTTCACCGGCTCCTCGCGAATCTCGGTGAGGAGCACGTAGCGGTCGCCTGCCTTCATCACTCCCAGCTCCTTGAGATCGCGGCTGACGCTCGACTGGGTCGCGTGATGGCCCTGCCGGCGCAGCACCCGCACCAGGTCCTGCTGCCGGCCGACAGCCTGCGCGCGCAGGATCGACACGATCGCCGCACGCCGTTCCAGTTGCTGTCTCGCCTCCACGTTATGTCCTCACGCCGGCATCTGCATAAAGTTGCGGAATACTGCATAAATATGCAAAGACAGTCAAGGACGCGGGTCCAACCGTATACTTTCGCCGCCTTACGTCGCCAGGAACCCGCATGCCGACCCTGCTCGAGACCGTGGAAGTCGAGACCGGACCCAACCCGGGCGGCTGCGTCATCTGGTTGCATGGCCTCGGCGCCGATGGCCACGACTTCGAGCCCGTGGTCGCGGAACTGGTGCGCCCGGGAGAGCGTGCTCTGCGATTCGTCTTTCCACATGCGCCGGTGCGACCCGTCACGCTCAACAACGGCTACGCGATGCGTGCCTGGTACGACATCCTCGGCATCGACCGGCAGTCGCAGCAGGACGAGGTGGGAATCCGCGGTTCCGCCGCGGCGGTGCGCGCCCTGATCGCGCGCGAGAACGAGCGCGGCGTGAGCAGCAGTCGCATCGTGCTGGCGGGGTTTTCGCAGGGCGGCGCGCTGGCGTTATTCGTCGGCCTGCGCTATCCAGAGCGGCTCGCCGGGATCATGGGGCTGTCTTGCTACCCGGTACTGGCCTCGACGCTGGATGCTGAGCGCCAGGCGGCGAACCAGGAAACGCCGGTCTTTCTTGCCCACGGCACCTTCGACCCGATGGTCGATATCAGCCTGGGCAAGGAAGGGCACAAGTTGCTGGAGGCGCGCGGCTATGAAGTCGAGTGGCACACCTACCCAATGCCGCATGCGGTAAGCCCGGAGGAAATCGGCGCCATAGCCGCCTGGCTGCGCCGAGTGTTGCCTGCGTCCGGCACGTGAGGCGCTGGACCCATCGGTATCGTGGCGGCGATCAGTGCTTGCCGGCGGCCTCGGCCTTCTCGCGCTCGCAGCGCGGACACAGCGGCCGGAACCTGGCCTGCAGCTGCTCGAGCGTGTCGGCGCTGTCCTTGCGATAGAACTCCTTCGCCTCCGCCCACTTGGCGGCGTCCGGATAGCCAAGCGTGACGATGCGTACATTGGTCATGCCGCCGGGTTCGAGAGGCTGGAAGTAGATCACCCACCACATGCCTTCTGTCAGGTAGCCGGAGTCCTTCGCCGTACGATGCGCGCGGAACGACAGCATGCGTTCGGGCTCGAAGCTCAGGATCTCGCGCACCACGGTCGCGTCATCGTCGAGGGTTCCGTTCGCCTCGTAGTTCACGCGCATCAGGCCTGCGACCTTCAGGTCGATATCGGCATGCGGCGCCATCCACGATTCGAGGCCGGCGCTGGTCGTGAACAGGCGCCACACCTCGGCCACGGGGGCATTGATGATCGACTCGGTGACCAGCGTCTGCGCGTCTGCGTCCGCGCGCCCGACGAACAGCAGTGCCGCGACCGCGCACAGTGCCGGGATCGTGCCAGGGGTGGATTTCATGACTCCTCTTATATAGGCGTAGGCGGGCCACGAGCCCGACAGCCAGTCTCTCCTAACGCTCGATCTTGAACTCGAGGTCCAGGCTGCGATTCTCGCCAGCCTCGCTCTTGATCGTCCACTTGTCGTTGATCGTGTAACGCAGCTTCAGCGTGTTCAATGCCTCGGTGAAGCTGATCCCATAGCTCACGTAGAAGCGCGGCGACAGGTAGCGGCCGAGCACCAGGCGAGTCGTATCGTTGCTGTCGGCTTCGACGCGCACTTCCTCCAAATTGAGACCGAGCTGCTGCCCGAGCTGTGAGGCGAGCAGTGCGCTGCCCTGCGCAAGCAGTTGCGTGCGCGCCCCCGGGGCGGTCGGCGCGCCGCCGGGAGTCTGGGCGTCCTCGAGCTTGCCGCCGGTGAGAATCAGCGATGCGATCTGGGTTTGAGGCAGCACGGGGTCTGACCAGAAGGTGAGGCGCGGGTTGCGCAACGTTCCACGCACGTTGACGCCGACCTTCGCGTCCGGGAATTCCTTGCTGGCGCGCAGATCCACGCCCGGATCAGAGACCGGGCCGCCGCTGAAGATCAGCCGGCCCTGCTCGATGTCGAGCTCACGCGTGTAGGCCGAGTACTTGCCGCTGTCCTCGGCGATCTTGAGCTCGCCGATCGCGGTGCTGACTTCATCCGGAGCCGCGGAGGCGGTGATGCTGCCCTCGACGCGTGCCTTGAGCCCGTAGGCATTCACGCGAACGTCGTTGCCGAGCGCGAGGAGCAATCCCGCAGTGACGCGGAATCCCTTTGCCTCCCTGTTCTGTTCTTCGGTTCCCACGATGACCTCGTCCGAAGACGCGAGCGTCGCCTTGCTGAGGTCGGCGGGCGCCAGCATGGCTTTCGGAATGCGCACGGCGCCGTCGACGCCGATGTCACGCCCCTCGATGCGAAACCGCAGGTCCGGAGAAACGCGCACCTGCGCCTCGGGAACGTTGACGAGCTCCAGGTTGGTGCCCTTGAACTTGAAACTGCCGTGCGGAGCCCGGTCGCGCCACTCGAGGCCGCCGTCGAGACTGGCGGTACCGTCGCCGGCGCGCACGCTGGCGGCGAGCGTGAGGCCATTACCCCTGAGCTCGACGCGAGCCTTGAGGTCGCGCAGCTGCAGGTTCGTGGTGTAGACGTCGAGTGCGCCGTCCTCGATGAGGAGCGTACCGTTGATCTCGGGCGTGCCCAACGTGCCGCCCAACTTCACGTCGGAGGTGAGATGGCCGCTGGCCCGATCGATCTCGGGAACGAAGATCGGCAGGAAGGCGAGCTCGCGGGTCTCCGCATGCGCTTCTCCCGACAAGGGCATGGCGTGCCAGTCGCTGATTCCCTGGCGATTGGCGGTGACACTGGCAGTGAGACCCGCAGCCTGCGTCGCGGCGAGATGCACCTCGCCATGGATTCTCTCCGCAACGGCGGAGAGATTGGCCTCGCCCACTCCCACTTCGATGCTCTCGGTTTTGCCGTTCGGCCGCTTGTAGCTGAAGACGCCGTCCGCGAGCTTCACCTGCGCCTCGCCGGTCCAGGCTTTTCCGGGCTCGGCACTGGCATTGGCGTGCAGCGACAGCACACCCGAATACTCGGAGGGCCGTGGCAGACCCGCGGCGAGAATCTTGAGCGGCAGGCCACCGGCGTCGAGATTGAGACTCCAGCGGCCGTCGCTACTCCAGTCGCCACGCGCGCAGGCTTGCTCGCTCGTGCTATTGAGGCACAGCTGCGCGAGCTCGCCGTGCGTGCGGCTCACACTGAAGCGCGCAGGATTGGCGAGCTTGAGCGGCGTCTCGCCGATGCCCAGGTCGAATCGATCGATGACTCCGGAGAGCGTGCCATCCGCATACGACGACTGCGCGCGCACGGCGAGGCTCGCCTCTTCGGCATCCGCCTTGATGCTGATCTGGTTGGCGCTCGCGCGGCCGTCGATGGCGACGTCCACGGCATGCAGCTGGTATTTCCCCCACTTCAGATCACTGGCGCTTGCTTGCAGTTGTGAAGCGATGCGATCGGCAAGATCCACCTGGCCCTTGGCCTCCAGCCGGGCGACCCGATAGTCCCCGAAACTGAAATCCCTGGCACTCATGGTGCCGCCGACACGTGGCGCGGCGCGCGTGCCGCTCAACGCGCCCTGCGAAGCGAGCGAGCCGTGCGCATCGGGATGAAGCTGCGCGAAATCCGGAATGTTGAGGTCCCACGACAAAGTGGGCTGGGCGCCATAGTCGCCATGGGCCTGCAGGCGCGCGTCACCGAACTTCAGATCGGTATCGTCCACCTTGATCGTCTCGTCGCTGTAGCGCAGATGCGAGCGGCCACTGATGGGCTGGTTGCGCAGCCGCCCGCGCAGATCGCTCATGCGCAGCTCGAGCGCAGCCGCGCGATCGAATCCGCGGCCGCTGGCGTCGAGCTGGAAGCCGATCCGGCCCGGGAAATCGGCGTCGATCTGCGCCACGTCGATCTTGTCGACGTTGGCGTTCACGGTCCAGGGTGCCTTGTCGCCGAATCTGAGCGAGCCCTTCGCGAGAATGTCTCCATCGAGGATCCGCGCGTGGAGATCTTCCCAGGTGATGGCATCGCGCTCGAACAGCCCGCGACTGGAGATCGCTGCCGTGCGATCGAAGCCTGCGACGTCGGCAGTCGTCGTGTAGCGATAGGGCACCTCGCCTGCGAGCGTGAACTCGCCACGCTTGCTGCGGATCAACGGCTTCCCTACGAACGGATAGGCGAGCTGCGTCCATTCGCCGGCAAGGTGCAGCTCGGGCCAGCCGCCATGAAACCCGATGTCGCCCGCGGCCCTCAGCTCACCGCTCGTCGCCTTGAGCAGCACCTGCAGATCGCTCGCATGGAGCGTGCGCCCGGAGAACGACCCGTCGAGCTTGATGTCCAGTGGGCCGGTCTCGGGAAAGCCGGGATGGAGCGACCCGGACAGGTGCAATTCCTGGCCGGCGCCGTGCCCGGCGAGCGTCGCGGACGGCACGCTGACCGGCGAATCAGGCGACCAGGGCTTGAGAGTGAAGTTGCTGATGCCGAGGCTCGCTTCCCAGTGCCAGTCGTGCGTGAGATCGAGAAGGCTGCCTGCGAAGGTTGCGATCATCGGCTCGGCAACGGATCCGTGTGCCGTCAGTCGGTCCAGGTCGCCCCTGGCCGCGACCTTGCCAGCCCAGGCCGGCTGATCCGCGGGCGCGTATTTCCACGCGACTCTCCCCGCAAGCCGCAACGGCTGAGTGGCGTGCAGTGATGCATCGCCGCTCACCGACAGGTCGCCCGAGGTCGCGGCTGCTTTGCGCACCCGCAGGCGCTCCGCGGTCATGATCGCTGACGCCTGAATCCGTGACGCCTCGAGCGCACGGCCGCTGATCAGAATGAGTTCCGACCGTGCCACCGACACCCGGTGCGCGTTCACACGCAGCCAGCTCGGCAGAAAGTGCGGCGGCGTCGCGCTCTGCGGGCTCACGCGCGGCTTGAGCGTGATCTCGATGTCCGCGGCTTCGAGATAATCCGCATCGATCGTCTGCAGCAGGATGCGGCGCAGGCGCACGTCGGCGCGCACGTCGGTCGCGACGATGTGCACGCGTTCCTGGTCGAGCTCGAAGCGATCGACATGCAACGGGCCCCGCAACACGCCGGTGAGCCCGTGAAACTGCATGTTCACCTTCGGCATGCCGGAGACGCGCGCCGCGAGCCATTGCAATCCGGGCTCGGTGTAGCACAGCCAATACACGGCTACGGCGGGAGCGCTCAGGCACACGATCAGGGCGAGCGCGATGATGATGAGTGTGCGGCGAGTCATGCCGGATCGTGTGCTAGAGGCGCGGCTGAATGTTGAGGTGCAGCCGCGGGCTCAATTCGGGCTGGGAGAGCGACTGCGCAATGTCGATGCCGAGTGTCACCACCGGGATGCGCCAGCGAAAGCCCACGCCGACCGAATACTCGAGCGGATCGCCCAGCTTGTTCACGGCGTTGCCGGTGTCGAAGAATGCCGCCACGCCGAAGTTGCGCGGCAGGTCGCGCTCGAACTCGACGCTGAAGACGATGAGATGACGCCCGCCGGTCTTGTTGCCGTCGGCATCGACGGGCGAGAGCGAATTGAGCGCGTAGCCACGGACACTCCGGTCACCGCCGGCAAAGAAGCGCCGCGAGCCGGGCAGTTCGGAGAAATCCTTGACGGCGCTCAGGCCCAGCTGGCCGCGCAGCAGGAGATGCCAGCGCGGCGAGAGATCGAAGACGTGCTCGTCCTGTACCTTGAACTGCAGGAAGTCCGAGTCCGAGCCGAGTGCGCTGGTCGAGCCGGTCAGCTCCGCGTACAGCCCGCGCCCCAGCGCCAGCGGCTCGGCGCCACTGAAGCTCGCCGGCAGCAGCGCGTAACTGATGCCGGGAACCAGCAGCGTGTCGGTCCGCGTCGGTTCAGAGGGCGCCTCGGTTTCGGTTCTCTCCAGCGTCACGAACAGCACCCGCTGCCAGCGGCCGCGGATCTGGGTCAGGCTGGGCGTGAACTGGAGCGTCCGCGTGTCCAGGTCCGCCAGTTCCTCGCGCCCGATGGACGACTGCAGGCTGAAGCTCTCCAGCGCGGGATCACCGACCGGAATCACGTAGCGGGCCTGCAAAGACTGCTGGGTCGATGCACCGAGCAGGTCGACGCGCGAGCGATGGCCCTTGCTGTTGATGCGTCGATCTTCCCAGGCGAGCGTGCCGCGAAAGCGCGTATCCGTGCCGTAGCCGAACGCGGCGGTGTACTTGTTACGCTTGCCGGTCTGGGCACGCACGGTCATCGGCACGGTGTAAGTCTGCGTGTCGCGCGTGCCCGGGATGATCTCGACGTTCGTGAAGTAGAGCGTATCGTCCAGCGCAAACTGGGTCGTGAGGAGCTTGGTGGCATCGAAATAGTCGCCTTCCTTGTACCTCAGGTAACGCACCGCGAGGTTCGGATCGATGGCGTCCTGCTCGATCGAGGTTGCCCCGAAGCGGTAGCGTTCACCGGTCTGCAGCTCCAGGATCGCCTCAGCCGTGAGATTCTTCGGGTCGACACGCAGCTCACTGCGCTGGTAACGCGCATCCAGGAAGCCCGAGCTCAACGCCGTGCGCTGCAGATCGCCCTTGAGCCGATCGTAGGCAGTGTG
>DATBIF010000158.1:0-9104 GCA_036557045.1 Steroidobacteraceae bacterium | reverse complement strand
AGTCTGCGCGCTTCACCGGCTACCAGATCGATGGAGGCTATGCCGAGTACGCTGTCGCCGATGCCCGCTACTGCTTCGAGCTTCCAGGGACCATGGATGATGCGCACGCCGCGCCGCTCCTGTGCGCGGGACTCATCGGCTATCGCTGCCTGCGGATGGCGGGGGAGGGGCGACGGCTCGGGCTGTTCGGCTTTGGTGCAGCCGCGCACATCATCGCGCAGGTCGCACGCTGGCAGGGCCGCGAAGTCTTCGCGTTCACGCGACCCGGTGATCTGACGACGCAGGAGTTTGCCCGCGCACTGGGCGCCACCTGGGCCGGGGGAAGCGGCGAAACGCCTCCCGTCGAGCTCGACGCGGCGATCATCTTTGCGCCGGTCGGAGAACTGGTGCCCGCGGCGCTGCGCGCGGTGCGGCGCGGCGGAATCGTGGTGTGCGGCGGGATTCACATGAGCGACATTCCGCGCTTTCCCTACGCGCTGCTCTGGGGTGAGCGCGTCCTGCGCTCGGTCGCCAATCTCACGCGCCGCGATGGGACCGAGTTCCTGGAGCTCGCGAGGCGCGCGCCGCTGCAGACGAGCGTTGAGACGTACCCGCTCGTGCAGGCGAACACTGCGCTCGATCACCTGCGCTCGGGACGACTCACGGGTGCCGCGGTGCTCGTACCGTAGCGGGCCGCGGACAGCGCGCTCGAGTCGATCACTCCTGCGCGGCGAGCTGCTCGGCCTGGTATTCCTGCGTGAGCGGGACGATCAGCTCGTCGAGGCGCCCGTCGAGGATGTCGGGCAGCCGGTAGAGCGTCAGCTCGATGCGGTGGTCCGTCACCCGTCCCTGCGGGAAGTTGTAGGTCCGGATGCGTTCGGAGCGGTCGCCGGAACCGATCTGGAGCTTGCGTGTCTGAGCCTGCTCCCGCTGCTGCTTTTCCTGTTCCGATGCCAGCAGGCGCGCCTTGAGCAGCGAGAGCGCGCGGGAGCGGTTCTTGTGCTGGGAACGCTCGTCCTGGCATTCGACGACGATGCCGGTGGGCAGGTGAGTGATGCGTACTGCGGAATCTGTCTTGTTGACGTGCTGCCCGCCGGCGCCCGACGCACGGTAGGTATCGATGCGCAGCTCCGCCGGGTTCAACGCGACTTCCTCGATCTCTTCCTGCTCGGGAAGGATCGCGACCGTGACGGCGGAGGTGTGGATGCGGCCCTGCGCTTCGGTCTGTGGCACGCGCTGCACGCGATGTGTGCCTGACTCGAACTTGAGCTTGGAGAACGCGCCGCGCCCCACGATGCGGCTGATGATCTCCTTGTAGCCGCCATGCTCGCCCGGGTTCTCGCTCAGGATTTCGACGCGCCAGCCCTGCGCCTCGGCGTAGCGCGCGTACATGCGAAACAGGTCGCCGGCGAAGAGCGCCGCCTCATCGCCGCCCGTGCCCGCGCGCACTTCGAGATAGATGTTGTTGTCGTCGCGCGGATCCTTCGGTACCAGCAACTGCTGCAGCGCCGCCTCCTCGGATTCGAGCCGTGTGCCCAGCGTGCGGATCTCCTCCTCGCCGAGCGAGCGCGTTTCCGGGTCGGAGTCCGCCGCCATTTCCCGGGCCGCGGTGAGATCCTGCTCGATGCCGAGAAAACCGCGAAAGCGCTGCGCCACCGGCTCGAGTCGCGCGTACTCCATCGACAGCTCGCGGAAACTCTTCTGGTTGGCCGTGGAGCCGGGCTCGGCGAGCAGGCGCCCGACCTCCTCGAAGCGTTCGGCGAGCCTGTCAAGTTTTCGTCGGATCGAGGGCTTCATGACGGCGCGCGATTGTGGGCCCGGCCCGAATGCAACACAAGACCGCGGGACGATGCCCGTAAGCTATAGTGACCCTATGCGCAACGCCTCTCTCACACCGTTGATCCTCGCCTCCCTGGTTCTGGCCGGCGCCTGTGCAACCACTTCGCCGAGCAGCAGTGGCGATGGCGGTGCCTCGCGCAGCAGCGCCAAGAACGCGACCGATGCGGACACGCACGTCGTCCTCGCGGAGATCGCCCTGCAGCGTGGCGATGCCTTGGCGGCTGCGACCGAATATCTCGCGGCGACTCGCGCCTCACCCGACGTGGCACTCGCGGAGCAGGCGACCAAGGTCGCGTTCGAGAACGAGCAGGAGACGATCGCCGCGGATGCCGCGCGGCGCTGGCTGGAGCTCGATCCGTCGAACGTCGCGGCGCATCGCTATCTCGCGGTGACGGCGCTGCGGCTCTACCAGCTCCAGGACTCCGTCAAGAGTTTCGAGCCGGTGCTCGCGAGCTACGCCTCGCCGGGCGAGGGCTTCATGGACCTCGCCAACACGCTCAGCACCGAAGACAACGCCTACGGCGTGTTGCAGGTGACGAAGAGCCTCGCGTCATCACATTCGCGCCTCGCGGAAGCGCAATACGCGGTCGGTGCCGCGGCCCTGCGCACGTACGACTACAAGCTCGCCGCGGACGCCGCGCGCAAGGCGGTGCAGCTCAATCCAAAGCTCGAGGAAGCCGAGCGCCTGCTGGCACGCGCTCTGGTCGTGAAAGGGGACATCAGCGAGGGTCTCAAGATTGCCAGGGCGCGCGTGCAGGCGAACGACGACACGGACTCGAAACTCGAGCTGGTGTTGCTCCTGTCAGCGGCGGGATTCGAGAGCGAGGCACGCGCCGAGCTCACCAAGCTCCTCGATGTCCCCGATGGGCGTGCCGAAGCGCTGCGCAGTCTCGGTGCGCTCGACCTGAGCGAAGGCAAGCTCGATGACGCCACGCAGCGCTTCAACGATCTGCTGAGCACCGGGCACTATGTCGGGCTCGCGTTCTATTCGCTCGGCAATATCCAGGAACGCCGACGCGATCAGCTGCGCGCGATTCGCTACTACACGCGCGTGAGTGCGGGCCCCCTGGCCGCGGATGCGCAGCTGCGTGCGGCGCGCCTGCTGCTCGCGACCGGCGCGCGCGACCAGGCGATCGAGCTGCTCGACTCCTACGTCGACGAGCATCCCGAGGATTACGTGCAGGTGACGATCGGCCGTTCACGCCTCATGGCGGACGAGGGCGACGCGTCCGCGGCGCTCGAGTTGATCGAGCAGGCGGCGGCGCGCTATCCGGACAACCAGGGACTGCAGTACGCACGCAGCCAGATGCTGGAGCGCGTCGATCGCGTCGACGACGCGGTGACGGAGCTACGCGGCCTGGTGAAGCAGCGGCCCGGCGATCCGGTCGCGATGAATGCGCTCGGCTACACGCTCGCCGATCACTCGCTCGAGCTGCGCGAGGCGCGCTCGTTGATCACGAAGTCGCTCGACATGACCCCCGACAGCCCCGCGATCCAGGACAGCATGGGCTGGGTGCTCTTCAAGCAGACGCAGTACAAGGACGCGATGAAGTGGCTGACGCGTGCGTACGCGGACGACAAGGACGCGGAGATCGCCGCGCATCTCGGCGAAACGCTCTGGGCGCTCGGGCAGCAGACGCAAGCCCGCGCCGTCTGGGATGAAGCGCTCGCCGCCGAGCCCAATCATCGGTACCTGCTCAACACGATGCGCAAGTATCCGGACTGAGCGATGGACGCCGGGCGGCGGGCCTCAGGACGAGACCTCGGGCTGCGGGCCGCGGGCGTCGGGCGAAGGGGCTTCACTCTCCTCGCGATTACCGCCGTTCTCACAGCTTGCGCGTCGGTGCCGACGACGACGGCACCACCGGGCGATTGGCCTTCCATCCGCACTTCGCGCCAGGCGCTGACGCATTGGCAACTGTCCGGCCGGGCGGCGGTCGCGACCGAAAGCCAGGGCTGGAGCGCCGGGGTCAGCTGGAAGCAGGCGGATCAGGTATCAGATCTCAACGTGCAAGGCGCGCTCGGCGTCGGCGGCGTGCACGTACGGGCCGATGGCGAGTCGCTCGATGTCGAGACCAGCAAGGGCGAGAAAGTGAGCGGCGAAGACGCGACCTCGGCACTCGAACGCACGCTCGGTGTCGCGCTCCCGATCGCGAGCCTGCGCTATTGGCTCCTCGGCGTGCCCGCGCCGGGCTCGGATGCCCAGGAAGATGTCGACCCTCAAGGCCGGCTCGCTTCACTCAAGCAGAACGGCTGGTCGATGACTTACGATCGCTATGCGCTGCAGGGGAACGATTGGCTGCCGCGTCGCGTGCGACTCGAAAGGGGCCCGGTGCGTGTGAAAGTGCTGGTCGATCACTGGAGCTTGTAACGTGCCCACAGAGTCTCGTGTGCCCGACGGCACTCGCCACTCGAATCCAGACGCAGCGCCCTGGCCCGCGCCCGCCAAGCTCAATCTCTTTCTGCACGTTCTCGGCCGGCGCGCCGACGGCTATCACGAGCTGCAGACCGCGTTTCAGTTCATCGATCTGTGCGATGAGCTCAGTTTCGAACTGCGCGGAGACGAGCTGATTGTCCGCCTCGAAGGCCCGTCCGAAGTGACGCCTGCGCACGATTTATGCGTGCGCGCGGCCGACCGGTTGCGCCGGCACGCCGCAGAATTGATGCCGTCGCACGCGGGTGTGGACATCCCCGGGGTCACGATCCGATTGCGCAAACGCATCCCGCTCCAGGGCGGCCTGGGCGGTGGCAGCTCCGATGCGGCGACCACGCTCGTCGCCCTCAACCAGCTCTGGGGGCTGGAGCTGTCCAGCGACGAACTGGCCCAGATCGGCCTCAAGCTCGGCGCCGACGTGCCTGTTTTTGTTCAAGGTCGGGCGGCCTGGGCCGAGGGAGTGGGGGAGCTCCTCGAGCCCATCGAACCCCCGGAAAGCGTGTATCTCGTGATCCGTCCGGGGGTCGCGGTGAGCACCGCGGAGGTCTTTCAGGCCCCTGAATTGACACGAAATTCCCCCGCCATCACAATACGCGCCTTTTTGAAGTCGGGGGGTCGGAACGACTGCGAGCCGCTGGTTCGCGCCCGGGTCCCCGAGGTCGCTGCAGCGCTCGATTGGCTCGGCCAGTTCGCTGCGGCGAGATTGACGGGAACGGGCTCGTGCATCTTCGCTCCGTTCGCGACTCGCGAGCAGGCGGAGAGAGTCGCGAGGCGAGTGCCGACGCGCTGGCAAGGGTTCGTGGTTCAGGGACGCAATCGTTCGCCGCTGCTGGATCGGTTGGCGGCGGGAGAATGAAGACTTGGACGTTCGGGCGGGCGCATCCTCAGCGCGGTTGAGCAGGTTTTCGGCTGGGGTGTCGCCAAGTGGTAAGGCAGCGGGTTTTGATCCCGCCATTCGGAGGTTCGAATCCTTCCACCCCAGCCACTATGGATCACTCAGCGACACCAACTGAACGATCGTCGATGGCGCTGTTCTCGGGCAACGCCAACCCGGCGCTAGCGCAAGAGATAGCGCGTCACCTCATGGTGCCGCTGGGTCGCGCGGTCGTCGGCCGCTTCAGCGACGGCGAAGTGAATGTCGAGCTGATGGAGAACGTGCGCGGGCGCGACGTCTTCATCGTGCAGCCGACCTGCCCGCCGGCGAACGACAACCTGATGGAGCTGCTGCTCCTCGTCGATGCCTGCCGGCGCTCGTCCGCGGCGCGCATCACCGCCGTCATGCCGTACTACGGTTATGCGCGGCAGGATCGGCGCATGCGCGGTGCACGCATGGCGATCGGGGCCAAGCTGGTCGCGAACATGATCGCGAGCGCGGGCGTCGACCGCCTGCTGACGGTCGATGTGCACGCCGAACAGATCCAGGGGTTCTTCGATATCCCGCTGGACAACGTGTATGCCTCGCCGGTGTTGCTCGGCGATGCCTGGAAGCAGGGCTACCGCGACATGGTCGTGGTGTCGCCGGATGTCGGCGGCGTGGTGCGCGCGCGGGCGCTGGCGAAGCGCCTCGATGACGCGGAACTCGCGATCATCGACAAGCGCCGCCCGCGGCCGAACGAATCGAAGGTGATGAACATCATCGGCGAGGTCCAGGGCAAGACCTGCGTGATGATCGACGACCTGGTGGACACCGCGGGCACGCTGGCGCAAGCCGCGCAGGCCTTGAAAGATGAAGGCGCCACCAAGGTCGTGGCGTACATCACTCACCCGGTGCTCTCGGGCAACGCGGTGGACAGGATCACGAAGTCGGTGCTCGACGAGATCGTCGTGACCGACACGATTCCGCTGCGCGCGGATGCGCAGGCCTGCCGCAAGATCCGGCAGCTGAGTGTCGCCGGGCTCCTCGCGGAGACGATCCGGCGCATCCGGGACGAGGAATCGGTGAGCAGTCTCTATATAGACTGACGCCTGATCGATTGAGCCGCCCGGTCGGCGACGATGGATAGACGAGTTGATTTGAGGTAGTGCCGCCTCTGGTCGCGGAGTGCGGTGTGTAGTGACTTGAACGGAGAACGAAGCCAATGAAGATTTCATTCGAAATTGGCGCCGAGTTCCGCGATGACCAGGGCAAGGGTGCGAGCCGCCGCCTGCGTCACCAGGGCAAGGTGCCTGCTATTCTCTATGGCGGTCACCGCGATCCGCGGGGACTGATGATCGATCACCAGAAGCTGCTGGCGTTGCTCGACAACGAGCGCTTCTACAGCACGATCCTGAATCTCAAGGTCGGCGACCAGACACAGGCCGCGATCCTGAAGGACGTGCAGCGCCACCCGGCGCGCAATGCCATCCTGCACATCGACCTGCAGCGCGTGGTGGAGACGGAGAAGATCAGGATCCGCATCCCGCTGCACTTCAAGGGCGAGCACACCGCGCCCGGCGTGAAGGAGCAGGGCGGCATCATGTCCCACCAGAAGATGGAAGTGGACGTGAGCTGCCTGCCGAAGGATCTGCCGGAGTTCATCGAGGTGGATGTGTCGGGGCTCTCGATCAACCAGAGCCTGCACCTGAAGGACCTCAAGGCGCCGGCAGGCGTGGAGTTCGTCGAGCTCGCGCATGGGCGCAACCCGACGGTCGTCTCGATCCACATGCCGCGTGCCGAGGAGCCGGAGCCGACTGCGGTCGCCGCGACTGCGGAAGGTGTGCCGGTCGAAGGCGCTGCGGCTGCTCCTGGAGCACCGGGCGCTGCGCCTGGAGCACCGGGTGCGCCGGGGGCTGCTCCTGGAGCGCCGGGTGCGCCGGCTGCTGCCGCCGGGGCTGCGCCTGCAGAAGGTGCTGCGGGCAAGAAGGGAGAAGCCAAGAAAGAGCCCGAGAAGAAGGGCGGCAAGAAGTAAGACGGGCGCGATCCGCTGGTCTCACCGGTGGGCCGCCTTCGGGCGGCCCATTTGATTTCAAGAGCCTCAAGATAAAGCCATGCCTTCGCTCGCGCTACGACTCATCGTTGGTCTCGGCAATCCCGGGCCGGAATACGCGCTCACGCGTCACAACGCCGGCTTCTGGTTCGCCGATGCGCTGGCGCGCCAGCATGGCGGCAAGTTCCGCGAGCAACGCCGCTTCCAGGGCGAGCTCGCGAAGATTCGCGTCGACGGCGAGGACCTCGAGATCTTCAAGCCGCTCACCTTCATGAATCGCGGCGGGCTCGCGGTGAAGAGCCTGCTCGACTATCGCGAGATCGATCTCGCACAGGTGCTGGTCGCGCACGATGACCTGGATCTCCCGGTCGGCAGCGTGCGGCTCAAGTTTGCCGGCGGCGCGGGCGGGCACAACGGTCTCAAGGACCTGATCGCGCATCTCGGCGACCAGTTCTGGCGCTTCCGGTTCGGCGTCGGCCATCCCGGGAACAAGGACGACGTGCTCGACTACGTCCTGCGCCGTGCGCCGTCGGAGGAAGAGGACAAGATCATTTCGCGCGTCGGCGATGCCGTCGCGATTTTTCCGACGCTGCTCGAGAAGGGCGGCGAATACGTCATGAACCAGCTGCATCGTTCGAATCCGGTGCCAGCCGCCGACGAACCGGAGACCGAGGACTGAGGTGCTGCGCCCTTGCCTCCCACCTGGATTGAGCGCCTCCTGAATCATGCCTATTCAATGCGGAATCGTCGGGCTCCCGAACGTCGGCAAGTCGACGCTGTTCAACGCGCTGACACGCGCGCAGATCGCAGCGGAGAATTATCCCTTCTGCACCATCGATCCGAACGTCGGCGTCGTGCCCGTGCCCGATCCGCGGCTGGAAAAGCTCGCGCAGATCGCCAAGCCCGAGAAGATCCTGCCGACCACGGTCGAGTTCGTCGACATCGCGGGCCTGGTCGCCGGCGCCTCGAAAGGCGAGGGGCTCGGCAACCAGTTCCTCGCGCACATCCGCGAGGTCGACGCGATCGCGCACGTCGTGCGCTGCTTCGAGAACGACGACGTGGTGCACGTGTCCGGGCGCATCAACCCGCTCTCGGACATCGACGTCATCAACACCGAGCTCGCACTCGCGGACCTCGACACCGTCGAGCGTGCCTACCAGCGTGCCATCAAGGGTTCGAAGGCCGGCGACAAGGACGCGATCGCACGCCGCGATCTGCTCGAGCGCTTGCGCAAGCAGCTCGACTCCGGGCTGCCAGCGCGTGCACTGGCGCTGAGCGATGCCGAGCGCGTGATGATCAGGGAGTATCACCTCCTCACCGCGAAGCCGGTGATGTACGTGGCGAACGTCGCCGAGAACGGCTTCGACAACAACCCGCACCTCGATGCGGTTCGCAAGCGCGCGGAGGAAGAGAACGCGGTCGTCGTGCCCGTGTGCGCGGCGATCGAAGCCGAGATTGCGCAGCTCGATCCCGCCGATCGCAAGGATTTTCTCGATTCGCTCGGGCTCGAGGAACCCGGGCTCGATCGCGTGATTCGCGGCGCGTATCGGCTGCTCGGCCTGCTGACCTTCTTCACCGCGGGCCCGAAGGAAGTGCGCGCCTGGACGGTGCGCGCGGGTTCGACCGCGCCGCAGGCCGCGGGCGCGATTCACACCGACTTCGAGCGCGGCTTCATCCGCGCCGAAGTGATCGCCTACGACGACTACATCGCGGGACGCGGCGAGGCCGGTGCGCGTGATGCCGGCAAGTTGCGTTTGGAGGGCAAGGAGTACATTGCTCGCGAAGGCGACGTCATGCACTTTCGGTTCAACGTGTAGGTAGTTCACTCACACGGCCGCGCCATCTGCTTCATCTGCAGGAACGTGCTGGTGAATTCCGCGGGCATCCGGCGCGGCGGTTTCTCCAGGGTTGCGCCCGGAACAATTTCGAAAATCAGGGCGCCGCGC
>DATBIF010000157.1:0-6691 GCA_036557045.1 Steroidobacteraceae bacterium | reverse complement strand
GAGAGGATCAGCGGCGGCGACCACTGCAGGCTCAGCGCTCGGCCGAGCCGTCGACTCTGCTTCGAGACGCTTCGGCGGCGTCTTGCCCGGCTCGACGCGTCGGCGCGTGGAGAGATTCCAGGGCACTTCCTCTTGCGCCTTGGGCGCAGCGGCTTTCGCCTTCGACGCCTGCGCAGAGCTGAGACGCGGCAGGTCCACAGCCTGCCCGTAAGCATTCACAGGTTTGGCGCGCGAGCCGCTCGACTCCGGAGCCAGGAGCGACTCGAGATTCAGGGATGCACCGATATCGCCCGCAGTCGATTGGCGCGCAGCAGAGGTGCCCAGTCCGTCGTACGCGACGATGGCGCTCTTCTCGGGCGGAAAATCGTTGACCGCATCGATCGTGACGACGAGCTCGTAATCGCCCATGCGCAAACGGTCGCCATCTTCGAGGGCCAGCGGTCCGCTGTCGGAAACCGGTGCCGTGTCCTGGTTGCGATAGGTGCCGTTGGAACTGGTGTCGGTGAGCCAGTAGCTGCCGTCCCGATACTCGATGCTCGCGTGGTGGCCCGAGACATAACGTTCGGGATCGGGGAGGATCCAATCGTTGTCGCTGGAGCGGCCGATGGAACCGCCGTGGACGCCAAAGACCTTGGTTCCTTCGGCGCCTAAAATCGCTGCGTGTTCGCTGACGACCCTGAGTCGCAATGCCATGTTCTTCCCTCGCCAAACCACCCGTTCGCTGCTGGGCTGCAAAGCCAGCCCTCACCAGGATTCTGGTCGCGGCGCCTGCCCCTCGAGGACGCGGGCGGACGCAGTTTCGCCAGTCTCCGTATAATGTGCCCGTAACAATATCAGTGCCTTAGCAGTATCCAGATGGCAGCCAGTCACATTTTCAAAGTGATGTTCGTGAACCAGGGCAAGGTCTACGAGATTTATGCGCGCAAGGTGAGCCACGGCGCGCTTTTCGGTTTCATCGAAGTGGAGGAGCTGGTCTTCGGCGAGCGCTCGAGCGTGGTCGTGGACCCGGCGGAGGAGCGGATCAAGAGCGAGTTCGCGGGCGTGAAACGCACCTACCTGCCGCTGCACGCCATCGTGCGGATCGATGAAGTCAAGAAGCAGGGCGTCAGCAAGATCACCGCGCTCGAAGGTGCCAACGTCACGCAGTTTCCGGGCCCGGTTTACGCTCCAAGTACCGATACGACAAAGCGAAGTTGATTATGTCCGCCCGCGCGCAACTGCTATCATGCGCGCCTCGCTGACGGGCCCGACACGGCCCTCACTGTCCCTTACAGAATGCTGCTACTGCCAGGCTCGCCGGCGCTCTCTCCGTTCCGTCTCGACAAGCTCTTGAGCGCCGTTCAGGCGCGACACGCCGGTGTTACCGGCCTCAGCGCACGCTGGTACCACTTCGCAGACCTCGACCGCGACCTCGGCCGGGACGAGCGGCGGCTCCTCGACCAGCTTCTCACCTATGGGCCGCATCTGGATGCCGGGCAGGAAACAGGCGAGCTGATCCTGGTCGTGCCGCGGTTCGGCACCGTGTCTCCCTGGTCGAGCAAGGCGACCGACATCGCTCATGTCTGTGGCCTGGCGGCCGTCAAGCACATCGAGCGCGGGATTGCCTATCGCGTGCGGGCGCGCGGATCGCTCGATCGGGTCGCGCTCGCCGCGATCGCACCGGCGCTGTACGACCGCATGACCGAGATTGCGCTGTGGACGCCCGAGGAGGCGGAGGCCCTTTTCGCGCATCACGCACCGAAGCCGCTCGAGCGCATCGCGCTGCTCAAGGCGGGCCGCGGCGCTCTCGAGGAAGCGAACGCTCGGCTCGGTCTCGCGTTGTCGGCGGACGAAATGGACTATCTGCTCGAGAACTTCCGGCGCATGGAGCGCGATCCGACCGATGTCGAGCTCATGATGTTCGCGCAGGCGAATTCCGAGCACTGCCGGCACAAGATCTTCAATGCCGACTGGATCATCGACGGAGTGCGCCAGCCGCAGTCCCTGTTCGCGATGATTCGCAACACCTATGCGTGCAACTCGCGCGGCGTCCTGTCGGCGTATCGGGACAATGCCGCAGTGATCGAGGGTTGGCCAGGCTCGCGCCTCTTCACCTCGGGGGAGAGCGGTCTCTACGGCTATGTCGCAGAGCCGATCGACATCCTGATGAAGGTCGAGACGCACAATCATCCGACGGCGATTGCGCCGTTCCCCGGCGCGTCCACGGGCTCGGGCGGGGAGATCCGCGACGAAGGCGCGACCGGCATCGGCGCCAAGCCCAAGGCGGGGCTGGTCGGCTTCAGCGTGTCGAATCTCTCGATTCCAGGCGCGGTGCAGGCCTGGGAGGTGGCGCGTGAAGGCTCGCCGCGCGGCGCCTCGGCGCTGCAGATCATGATCGAGGGACCAATCGGCGCGGCGGCATTCAACAACGAATTCGGTCGTCCGAGCGTGTGCGGATACTTCCGCACTTTCGAGCTGGCGGTTCCCGGCGATGTGCCGGGTCGCGTGCGCGGCTATGACAAGCCGATCATGATCGCGGGTGGCCTCGGCAACATCCGTCGTGAGCACGTCGAAAAGCGCGAGCTGCCGGTCGGCGCACGCCTCGTCGTGCTCGGCGGTCCTGGCATGCTCATAGGACTCGGTGGCGGCGCGGCGTCATCGCTGACGAGCGGCGCGAGCCTGGAAGACCTCGACTTTGCATCCGTGCAGCGGGGCAACCCCGAGATCCAGCGCCGCGCGCAGGAAGTGATCGATCGCTGCTGCGCGCTCGGCGAGCGCAACCCCATCCTGCTGATTCACGACGTGGGTGCCGGCGGACTGTCGAATGCCGTTCCTGAGGCGGTCGCGCACAGCCATCGCGGCGGCCGCATCGACTTTCGCGCGATCCCGACGGCGGAGCCGGGGATGTCGCCGCTCGAGGTCTGGTGCAACGAGGCGCAGGAGCGCTATGTGCTCGCGGTCGCTGCTGACGGACTCGGCACGCTCGAAGCACTGTGCGCACGCGAGCGGTGTCCGTTCGCGGTCATCGGCGAAATCACCGGCGATGGGCGCCTGACGATCGACGATCGTCATTTCGGCAATCGCCCGGTCGACATGCCGGTAGAGGTGCTGCTCGGCAAGCCGCCGAAGATGCTGCGCGAGGTGAACAGCGTGCGACCGACGGGCACCGCGTTCGATCCGTCGCGAATCGCGTTGCGCGAGGCGGTATCGCGGCTGCTCGCGTTGCCGACGATCGCCGACAAGACCTTTCTCATCACCATCGGCGATCGCACCGTGGGCGGGTTGATTGCGCGCGACCAGATGATCGGACCCTGGCAGGTGCCGGTCGCGGACGTCGCGGTGAGCGCCTCGGACTATGTCGGCTATACCGGCGAAGCCATGGCGATGGGCGAACGCACGCCGGTGGCGTTGCTCGATGGTCCTGCGTCGGGGCGACTCGCGGTCGGTGAGGCGATCACGAATATTGTTGCGGCGGATATTGAAACACTCGCGCAGGTGCGCCTGTCCGCGAACTGGATGGCGGCGTGCGGCGAGCCGGGCGAGGACGCCGCGCTCTTTGCGACCGTCAAGGCGGTGGGAGAAGAGCTGTGCCCGGCGCTGGGCATCACCATCCCCGTCGGCAAGGACTCCCTGTCGATGAAGTCGACCTGGAACGGTCGCGACGGCAACCATTCCGTCATCGCGCCGGTCTCCCTGATTGTTTCCGCGTTTGCGCCAGTGCGAGACATCCGCCGCACACTGACGCCGCAGCTGCGGCTCGACGCCGGCGCGACGCGATTGCTCCTGATCGATCTCGGAAGGGGCCGCAACCGTCTCGGTGGCTCGTGCCTCGCGCAGGTTCATGGCGGGCTCGGCAATACTCCCGCCGATCTCGACGATCCGAATCTGCTCGCGAGCTTCGTGAAAGCGCTGACCGCGCTCAAGGCGCGCAAGCTCGTGCTTGCCTACCATGATCGTTCCGACGGCGGAGTCCTCATTACGCTGCTCGAGATGGCGTTCGCCGGCCATTGCGGCCTCGACGCCACCGTTCCCGTGAAGGATGGGGCGCCTCTGGCCGCGCTTTGTGCAGAAGAACTGGGTGCGGTCATCCAGGTGCGTGTCGACGATCATGACGCCGTGCGCGGGATCCTTCGTGAGCACGGGCTCGACGACCTGACACACGATGTGGGTACTCCGGTGGCTGGCGATCACGTGCGCATTGCCGCGGGCACCGAGGCGCTCAGCGAATCGCGCACGCAGCTGCGCAAGGAGTGGTCGGCAACGTCGTGGCGATTGCAACGCCTGCGGGACAATCCCCGGTGCGCCGACGAAGAGTACGAGCGCGCGGGTGATGCCGGGGATGGTGGTCTTACCGCGAAGCTCACCTTCGATCCCGCCGCGGACGTAGCGGCGCCCTTCATCGCTCGTGGTGCGCGACCGCGTGTCGCGGTGCTGCGCGAGCAAGGCGTCAACAGCCAGGTGGAGATGGCCGCAGCCTTCATGCGCGCAGGTTTCGAGGCGCACGATGTGCACATGACCGACGTCCTGGAGGGCCGCGTCAGCCTCGATCGCTTCCGCGGTCTGATCGCGTGCGGCGGTTTCTCGTACGGCGATGTGCTCGGTGCCGGCCAGGGCTGGGCGAAGTCGATTCTCTTCCATGCGCGCACCCGCGACGAGTTCGCGAGATTCTTCGCGCGCTCCGACGCCTTCGCGCTCGGTGTCTGCAACGGCTGCCAGATGATGTCGGCGTTGCGCGAGCTGATTCCGGGCGCGGAGCATTGGCCGCGCTTCGTGCGCAATCGCTCGGAGCAGTACGAAGCGCGCTTCAACCTGGTGGAGATCACGCGTTCGCCATCGGTCCTGCTCCAGGGAATGCAGGGTACGGTCATGCCGATCGCCACGGCGCACGGGGAGGGACGGGCGGAGTTCGACTCACCCGCAGCGCTGGCTGCGTGTCAGCGCGCGGGGCTCATCGCCATGCGCTACGTCGATCACCGGGGAGGGGCGACCGAGCACTACCCCGAGAATCCGAGCGGTTCGCCGCTCGGCATGGCGGCGCTCAGCAACAGCGACGGACGCATCACCATCACGATGCCGCATCCGGAACGCGTGTTTCGCACGGTGCAGAATTCCTGGCACCCGGAGAGCTGGAGCGAAGACAGCGGCTGGATGCGCCTGTTCCGCAATGCGCGCGTCTGGGTCGGATGAAGGCGCACGCGAGAGGAGATTCAAAGTGACCACACGATTCCGGGAAGTGACTCTGCACGCGCCTCGCGGCAGCGAGCTCACCTGCAAAGGCTGGCAGCAGGAAGCGGCGCTGCGCATGCTGCACAACAATCTCGATCCCGATGTAGCCGAGAATCCGCGCGAGCTCGTCGTCTACGGCGGCATCGGGCGCGCGGCGCGCAACTGGGAATGCTTCGACGCCATCGTGCGCACGCTCCGCCGGCTCGAAAGCGATGAGACGCTGCTGATTCAGTCCGGCAAGCCGGTCGGCGTGTTCCAGACCCACGAGGCGGCGCCGCGCGTGCTGCTCGCCAATTCGAACCTGGTCGGCCACTGGGCGAACTGGGAACACTTCTTCGAACTCGATCGCAAGGGCCTGATGATGTTCGGGCAGATGACTGCGGGCTCGTGGATCTACATCGGCTCGCAGGGCATCGTGCAGGGGACCTATGAGACTTTCGCCGAAGCGGTGCGCCAGCATTACCAGGGCGAGAGCGCCGGCAAGTGGTTGTTGACCGGGGGTCTCGGTGGCATGGGCGGGGCGCAGCCGCTCGCAGCGAGTTTCGCGGGGCTTTCCAGTCTCAACGTCGAGGTCGATCCGAAGCGCATCGACATGCGCCTGCGCACCGGCTATCTCGATGCGCGCGCGGACACGCTCGAGCAGGCGCTCGCGATGCTCGATCAGGCTGGCAGCCGCGGCAAGCCCATTTCGGTGGGGCTCCTCGGAAATGCCGCGGACATCTTTCCGCGCATTCTCAAGGGTTCGCAGCATCCGCACCTCGTCACCGATCAGACCTCCGCGCACGATCCGCTGAACGGCTATATCCCGCTGGGATTCTCATTGGAGAAGGCGGCCGAGCTTCGGCAGCACGATCCCAGGGAATACATGCGGCTCGCCAAGGACTCGATGGCGGTACAGGTGCGCGCCATGCTCGGCTTCCACGAGCGCGGCATTCCGACCTTCGACTACGGCAACAACATCCGGGCGATGGCGCGCGATGCGGGTGTGAGCAACGCCTTCGACTTCCAGGGATTCGTGCCGCTCTACATCCGGCCGCTCTTCTGCGAAGGCATGGGGCCGTTCCGCTGGGTAGCGCTCTCGGGCGACCCTGAGGACATCGCGCGCACCGACGCCAAGGCGCGTGAGCTCTTTCCGGAAAAGAAAGATCTCATCCGCTGGCTCGAGCATGCGAGCCAACGCATCAAGTTCCAGGGACTGCCGGCGCGCATCTGCTGGCTGGGCTATGGCGAGCGGCATCGTCTCGGGCTGGCGTTCAACGAGATGGTGCGCAAGGGTGAGCTCAAGGCGCCGATCGTGATCGGTCGCGATCATCTCGATTCGGGCTCGGTCGCGTCTCCGTATCGAGAGACCGAGCGCATGCAGGATGGTACGGACGCGGTGGCGGACTGGCCGCTGCTCAATGCGCTTCTCAATACTGCGAGCGGTGCATCGTGGGTGAGCTTTCACCACGGCGGCGGCGTCGGCATGGGCTATTCGCTCCACGCG
>DATBIF010000156.1:0-4177 GCA_036557045.1 Steroidobacteraceae bacterium | reverse complement strand
TGTACGACGCCCTTGCCGAGTCGGCGCATGACATCCTCGCGGCCCGCCAGCACCGAAATTGGATAGCCGTTCGCCATCGCCTTGGCGAACGTGCAGAGATCGGCGCGCACGCCAAAGAGCTCCTGGCAGCCGCCGCGCGCGACCCGAAACCCGGTCTTCACCTCGTCGATGATCAGCAGGATCCCGTAGCGATCGCAGAGCGCGCGCGCTGCGTGCAAATACTCGCGCGTCGCCGAGATCGAGCAGCAATTCCCCATGATCGGCTCGATGAGGAACGCGGCGATCTGGTCGCCGTAGGCCTTGAACACACTTTCGAGGCGATTGGCGTCGTTCATGGGCACCGCGTGCAGGAGCGAGCGCAGGATGCCTGGCACGCCGGCGCTGTAGGGCACCAGGTGCGGATCGCCGGCCGAGGGGTTCCAGCCTTCGATGAGCGTGGTCCACAACGCGGCGTCGAAAACGCCGTGGTACCCGCCCTCGATGACGACATACGAATCGCGTCCACTGCAGGCGCGCGCAAGACGCAGCGCCGCCATGACCGCCTCGGTGCCCGAGTTCGAGAAACGCACCAGCTCGGCGGCCGGAACCATGCTGGCGATGCGCTGCGCCACCGCGTATTCGCGTTCGGTGCCGAGCGCAAAGACACCACCGACCTCGATGCCCGCTCGCGCTGCAGCATCGACGCGTGGATCGGCGTACCCGAGGATGCACGGCCCATAAGCAAGGCGGTAATCGATGTACTCGTTGCCATCGATATCGGTCAGGCGCGCGCCCTTGCCGCGGGCCGCGTAGATGGTCTTGTCGTCCCCCCAGTAACGGAAGTTCGACGACACCCCGAGCGGCAGCCGGGTGATCGCTTTCTGGAAGTGCGCGTTGGAATTTCTGAGGCTGCGTGCCATGGCCAAACCCTCCCGTCGGGCGCGCCCCAAGCGCTTCCGACAGTGCGCCAAGGGTCCCACAAAACCAGCCCCGGCGTCCATTCGACTGAATAGTTGTTCATTCATTGATTTGCTGGTACAAGCGGTTATCAGCGGCGCCCGACGCCCGCATTACAGGCTCGCGAGTTGGCTTTGCCGGAGTCAAACCTGAAGCACAAGGGGCGGCGCTCGCTCAAGGCGCCGCGGCGCACCGCTGCGCCCGAGGAACGCCGTCAACAACTGATCGAAGCGACCATTCGCTGCGTGGCCAACCAGGGGCTCGCCGAGACCACGATCGCCACCGTCGCGCGCGAGGCGGGCTTGAGCCAGGGCATCATCAACCTGCACTTCCGCAGCAAGGATCGGTTGCTCACCGAGACGTTGCGTTATCTCGCCGACGAATACCGCACCGCGGTCCGCGCGGCCGAAGAGGCGGCAGGCGATTCACCGGTCGCGGGCCTGCAGGCGATGGTCGAGCTCGACTTCCGGCGCAACATCTGCAGCCGCGACAAGCTGGCCGTGTGGTTCGCCTTCTGGGGCGAGCGCCGCTTCCGGCCCACCTATCGACGCATCTGCGCCGCGCGCGACAGGTCATACGAGGACCGGGTTCGGGTGCTGTGTGCGAAACTCTGCGAACAGGGGGATTACCCGGACGTCGATCCGGCACTCGTCGCCGATGGCCTCTCCGCGCTCACCGACGGCCTGTGGCTCGACCTGCTGGTCCGGCCGGATTCGATGAGCCGCGATCTGGCGCGGCGCATCAGCATGTCGTACCTCGCGGATGCGTTTCCGCGGCACTTCGAGCGTCCGGCGATCGCGCGGCACGTCTCTGCGAATCACCGGGCTGCGGACGATCGACCGCTCGACGTGAGCGCGAGATAGCGCCATGCAAATCCTGCTCGATGAAGCTGCTTCCGCCTGGCGCGCTCGCGCCGCGCGCTTCGCGAGCGAAGAGCTGATTCCCTGGGAGGTCGAAGCCGAGCTCAACGACGGCCAGCTTCCGGCGGAAGTGAAGGCGCGTCACCGCAAGCTCGCCATCGAGCTGGGCTTCAGCGCGATGGACGTCCCCTCCTCTCATGGTGGCCGCGATGCGCGCGTCGTGGAGCAGGTGGCGGTGTGGGAGCAGCTCGGTCGCGTCACCAACGCGCTCTGCTGGTGCTTCTCGGAACCGCATCGCTGGATGTTCGAAGCCTGCAGCCGCGAGCAGCTCGAGCGTTACGTGCTGCCGCTCATGAGCGGCAAGCGCAAGGAATGCTACGCGATCACCGAGAGCGGCTCGGGCTCGGACGTCGAGTCGATCCAGACCAGCGCGGAGCATTGCCCGCGCGGCTATCGCATCCGCGGCGAGAAGTGGTACGTCACGAGCGCCAATCACGCCGACTATTTCATCCTGCAGGCGCGCATCGCGGACGGACCGCACGCCGGCTCGCACTCGCTCTTCTTCATCGACAAGGATCAGCCGGGCATCGAGCTGGTCCGCACGCCGGCTTTCAGCCATACCTTCAGCGACCATCACCCGATCTATCGCTTCGACCTCATCGTGCCCGAGAAGCAGCGGCTCGGTGCGGAAGGTGACGGCATGCACTACGCGCACAGCTGGTTTCGGCGCGAGCGGCTGATGATCGCGGCGCGTTGTTGTGGCGCGTCCGCACGCCTGATCGAAGAAGCCAGCGCATTCGCGGGCACGCGCATGATCGGCGGCGAGGCGCTCGCCGAGCGCCAGATGGTCCAGGCGATGCTGGCGGACAGCGTCACCGAGCTCTGGGCCGCGCGGCTCATCACCTATGAAGCCGCCGCGGCACACGACCGCGGCGAGGATCTCAAATCGCTCCATGCGCGTTGCGCGATTGCGAAGCTCTACGCCTCGGAGGCCGCCAACCGGATCGTCGATCGCGCGCTGCAGATCTTCGGTGGTCGTGGCTACATGCGAGAGAACTGCGTCGAACGCTTCTTCCGGGAGCTGCGCGTCGATCGGATCTGGGAGGGCGCGAGCGAGATTCAGCGCCTGATCATTGCCCGGGCGCTGCAGAAACGCGGCCTCGAGGGGATGTAGCCGTGCGCAAGGCCGCGTTCCCTGTTGCCATCATCGTCGCGCTCTGCGCGGTCACGGCCGGAAGCGCGGAAGAGAAGATCCTCAACGTCTTCACCTGGCCCGACTACATCGGTCCCAACACCGTCGCCGACTTCGAGAAGGAGTACGGCATCAAGGTGAACTACGACACCTACGATTCCACCGAGATGGCCGAGGCGCGCCTGCTCGCCGGCCGGACCGGATACGACGTGGTCGATCACGCCGAACGCTACTCAGCGCGTCTCATTCCGATCGGCGTCTATCGCCCCCTGGATCGCTCGAAGCTCACCAACTGGAAGAATCTCGATCCCTGGGTGCTGCAGACCCTGGATACGGCGGATCCCGGCAACCGCTACGGTGTTCCGTATCTGTGGGGCACCACGGGCTTCACCTACAACGTGAAGATGATCCGCGAGCGCATGCCGGATGCGCCCGTCGACAGCGCCGACATGATCTTCAAGCCGGAGGTCGCGCGTCACTTCGCCGATTGCGGCATCAGCTTTCTCGATGAGCCGACCGACGTCATCCCGATGGCGATGATCTATCTCGGCCACGACGCCAACAGCGTCGATGCTGCCGACCTCGCGGACGCCGAAAAACTGCTCAAGGGTGTGCGCCCCTACATCCGCTACTTCAGCTCGGCGAAGATGCTCGTCGACCTGCCCAACGAGGAAGTGTGCATCGCGATGAGCTGGTCCGGCGACTACGCGCAGGCAATGTACCGCGCGCGCGAGGTGGGCAAGTCGATCCAGCTCGCATACACGATGCCGCGCGAAGGCACGCTCGCCTGGTTCGACCTCTGGTTCATTCCCGCCGACGCGCCGCATCCCGAAAACGCTCACCTCTGGCTGAACTACCTGCTGCGTCCCAAGGTCATCGCGGACGTCAGCAACGAGGTCAAGTACGCAGCGCCGAACATTCCCGCGATGCCGTTCGTCGTGCCGGAGGTTCGCGATGATCCGGCGGTGTATCCGCCCGAAGCCCTGCGCCTCAGCTTGCACAAGGGCGTGCTGCACAGCCCGAAAGAGGAGCGCGCGCGCACCCGCCTGTGGTCGCGCGTGAAGACCGGGCTATGAGCGAGCCCCCGACATCGCCGCTGGTCGAGATCCGTGATGTGTCGAAGCATTTCGACGGCACGGTGGCGGTGGACCGAGTGTCGCTCGACATCCTGCGCAACGAGTTGTTCGCG
>DATBIF010000155.1:0-3260 GCA_036557045.1 Steroidobacteraceae bacterium | reverse complement strand
GTGCTGGTCGCCATCGACGGCGTCGTGCGCGAGTCCAGCCCTGGCTATGCATGGCTCGATCGCGAGCCCACGGTAGTGGGGGATGCGGCGCTGCGCGCCTCGCGCATCGAGCCCCTCAACATCAACAATCGCTTCTGGAACGAGCTCGACGAGCGGCCGCTCCTGGTACGTGCCGCCGCCGGACGCTCGCACGCCGACCTTGCCTTCCTGCACCTCGCGCAGATCTGGCGCGACCTCGCGGAGCGGCCGCAGGCCGTGCGCTTCGCCGTGCCCGCGACGTTGCGCCCGCAGCAGCTCGCGCTGCTGCTCGGAATCGCGCGCGAAGCCAGTGTTCCCGTGTCCGGCTTCGTCGACACGGCGGTTGCGCTCGCGAGCGCCGCGCCCGATGCGGGGCGGCTGCTGTACGTCGACGTCCACCTGCACCACACCGTGGTCACGGCCGTCGCGGTCGGCGAGCGCGCCCGGCGCGAACGCTCCGAGGTCGCACGCGGCGCCGGCTGGCTCGCGCTCATCGACGGATGGCTGCGCATGATCGGCCGCGAATTCGTGGCGCGCACCCGCTTCGATCCGCTGCACCGCGCGGCGCTCGAGCAGGAGCTGTTCGATGCGTTGCCGGGCTGGCTCGAGCAGCTGCAGTCGAGCGCTGCGGTCGAGATCGAGCTGCCGTTCGAAGGCGAGACGCATTCCGTGCGGCTCACGCACGAGCAGTTCGCGCTCGAGGCCGACAGCCTCTACACGGAGCTCCTGATGCGCGTTCACCGGCTGCGTACGCCAGGCCACGCAACCACCATCGTGCTCGGCGACCGGGCTGCAGTGCTGCCCGGCCTCGCGGAGCGCTTCGCCGAGTTCAACGATTGCAGTGTGGTGCGCAGCGCACCGGGCGCCGCGGTCATCGCCGCGTGCGACCTTGGCGACGAGGAGACCGGCGCCGAGACTGTGCAATTGCTCAGTGCGACGCCGCGGCTCGACGCAGGCATCACGCGCCTGCCGTGGAAGAGCCTGCAGGCCGCACGCCCTGCCGACGTGGTCGCGGCGCCCTCGCACCTGCTGTATCGCGGCCAGGCGATCGCGCTCAGTCCCGAGCCGCTGCACATCGGTCTCGCGCCGCCGCGCGATCGGGGTCCGGCGCTGGCCGTCGTGGGCGCCGCGGCCGGCCTGTCGCGCCTGCACTGCTCCGTCATGCGGCTGCCGACGGGTGCCGTCGTCGTCGATCACAGCCGCTACGGCACCTGGCTGAACGATGAGCGCGTGTTCGGCCGTGCGACGCTGCGCGCGGGCGATCGCCTGCGTCTTGGCCGTCCCGGCGTGACGCTCGAGCTGATCACTTCGGGGTGAGCCGTGCCGCGCAACCGTCGCCACACCGAAGTGTTCACGATGTCGTTCCTCGACTGCATCTGCTGCGGCTTCGGAGCGGTGGTGCTGGTGTACGTGATCATCAGCGCGACGGCGGGTGTCACCAAGATCCACCAGGACGACGACCTCAAGGGTGAGGTCAACAAGCTCGAAGAGCAGGTGCTCGAGGGTTACAAGAACCTGGTGGTCCTGCGCAACACCACGCAGAAGACCACCGATCAGTCGAGCCAGGCCTCGGGACGCATCGCGCGCATTCTCGAAGAGCTGGAAAAGACCCGCGTGGAGCTCTCGACCTACACGGGCGATACGCTCTCCAAGCAGGATCACATCAACAAGCTCAAGTCCGACATCAAGGCGCTCGAGGAAGGCAACCGCCGCCTGGAGGCGGGTGCCAAGGAGAATTCCGAGACCGGCCAGAGCGTGCGCGCTTTCAAGGGCACGGGCGACCGCCAGTATCTCACCGGCATCACGGTCACCGGCAAGCACGTGCTGATCCTCATCGACATGTCGGCCAGCATGCTCGACGAGACGCTGGTCAACGTGCTGCGCATGCGCAATCTCTCCGACGTGCAGAAGATGCTCGCGCCCAAGTGGCAGCGTGCAGTGGCGACGGTCGACTGGCTGACGACGCAGATCCCGCCCGACAGCGAGTTCCAGGTATACGCGTTCAACACCGAAGCGCATTCGATGATCGAGAACAGCGATGGCAAGTGGCTGAAAGCCGTCGATCCGCGCCCGCTCAATGCCGCCGTCAACAAGCTGAAGCACACACCGCCCCATGACGGCACCAGCCTCATCAACGCATTCAACGCCGCCAAGACGCTCGACCCGCTGCCGGACCAGATCCTGCTGATTACCGACGGGCTGCCGACACAGGGTGCGACCGCGCCCGCGATCCGCAAGGCGGTGGATGTCGAGCAGCGCGCCAAGCTCTTCGATCAGTCGCTGTCCGCGTTACCGCCGCGCGTGCCGGTGAGCACGATCCTCATGCCCATGGAAGGCGATCTGCCGGCGCCGGCGCGCTTCTGGCGACTGGCGCGCGAGACCGGCGGCGTCTTCATGATGCCGGCGAAGGACTGGCCATGAGGCTCAAGCGTCACACCACCGAAGTGTTCAGCATGTCGTTCCTCGACTGCATCTGCTGCGGTTTCGGGGCGATGATCCTGATCCTGGTGCTCACCGAGACCGGCCAGCCCGTGGTGCTCGAGAAAGTGCGCACCGACATGCACGGCCAGGTGGCGAAGCTCCAGGCCGAGCTCTACGAGATCCGTGGCGAGACCGACATCCTGAACCGGGACCTCAAGGGCCGGATCGAGCAGTTGTCGGCGGAGAAGAGCAAGCTGGCGAGGCTCGCGGGCGACCTGAGCACCGTGAAGGGCCAGTACCAGACGAGTCAGAAGGAATCGGAAGTCGAGAATGCGGAGGAGGGCCAGCTGGTTGCTGCGTACCAGAAGCTGACCGATGAGATGGAGCGGCTCCTGAAGGCCGGCTACCGGCGTCCCAAGACGAGCGCCATTGGCGGCATCCCGGTCGACAGTGAATACGTAATCTTCGTGGTCGACACTTCGGGCAGCATGCAAGAGAATCACTGGGAAGAAGCCCGCAAGATGATGCAGGAAATCCTCGACATCTATCCGCACGTCAAGGGCATCCAGGTGATGGACGACGAAGGCGCCTACATGTTCGATGGTTATCGCGGCCAGTGGAGCGCCGATACGCCGGCCCGGCGCAAGGCGATCATGGACCGGTTCAAGACCTGGACCTCGTTCAGCAATTCGAACCCGGTCGAAGGGCTGCTCGCGGCCGTGCGCACCTTCTGGGCCCCGGACAAGAAAGTGAGCGTCTACTATTTCGGCGATGACTTTCCCGGTGAATCGATCCAGGCCGTGCTCGACCAGATCGATCGC
>DATBIF010000154.1:0-5557 GCA_036557045.1 Steroidobacteraceae bacterium | reverse complement strand
ACGTCGGCGATGTCGGCCTGGGCGATCAGTTGGGCGCAGGTGGCGCCCACGTTGCCGGCGCCCACCACAGTGACTTTGTATCGCATCGAAGGGTCTCCTTCGGGATCGAAACGTTTTGATCGAAAAATCAGATGTTGCCGACGATCGCTTCCGCGAACTCGGAGGTCTTGAGCAGCGTGGCCCCCTGCGTCTGCCGCTCGAGGTCGTAGGTGACGCGCTTCTGCTCGATGGTGCGCGCGAGGGCGCGCTCGACCGCGGCGGCGGCCTCGCGCCAGCCCAGCCAGTTGAGCATCATCACACCGGAGAGGATCAGCGAGCCGGGGTTCACCTTGTCCTGGTTGGCGTACTTGGGCGCGGTGCCGTGAGTAGCCTCGAAGATCGCATGGCCGGTGACATAGTTGATGTTGGCGCCCGGCGCGATCCCGAGTCCGCCGACCTGGGCCGCGAGCGCGTCGGAGAGATAGTCGCCGTTGAGATTCATCGTCGCCACGACGTCGAAATCCTCGGGGCGCGTCAGCACCTGCTGCAGCGTGATATCGGCGATCGCATCCTTGATGATGATCTTGCCGGACTTCCTGGCCGCGTCCTGTTCAGCGTTCGCCTCCTTCTCGCCCTTCGCCGCCTTGGTGCGCTCCCACTGCTCCCAGGTATAGGTGCTGTCGCCGAACTCGCGCTCGGCCAGCGCGTACGACCAGTTGCGAAACGCGCCCTCGGTGAACTTGATGATGTTGCCCTTGTGCACGATGGTCACGCTCTGGCGACGGTTGGCGAGCGCGTACTCGATCGCCGAGCGGAACAGCCGCTCGGTGCCTTCGCGCGAGATGGGCTTGAGGCTGATCGCGGTGGTGTCCGGGAAGCGGATCCTGGCGTACTGCCTGGGAAACGATTGCTTGAAGAGCTCCAGGAAGCGGCGGTTATCCTCGCTGCCCGCCTCGAACTCGATGCCCGCGTAGATGTCCTCGGTGTTCTCGCGAAAGATCACCATGTCGACCTTCTCGGGCTGCTTGACGGGCGAGGGCACACCCTTGAACCAGCGCACCGGGCGCAGGCAGACATACAGATCGAGCAGCTGCCGCAGGGCGACGTTGAGCGAACGGATGCCGCCGCCGACCGGAGTCGTCAGTGGTCCCTTGATCGAGACCAGGTATTCGCGGCACGCCGCGACGGTCTCATCCGGGAGCCACGTGCCGAACATCTCGTTCGACTTCTGCCCGGCGTAGACTTCCATCCACTCGATGCGACGCTGCCCGCGATAGGACTTCTGCACGGCCGCATCGAGCACGCGGACACTGGCGCGCCAGATGTCCGGCCCGGTTCCGTCGCCCTCGATGAACGGGATGATCGGCCGCTGCGGGACCTGCAACTTGCTCCCGCGGATCGTGATCTTCTCTCCCTGCGCGGGTGGGGTGACCTTCATGGCCTTGGCGGGCGTGGACATTTCGAACTCCTCAGCGGGACGGCTGGCGATGAGCCATCGCACGAGGCGCGCATGCTAGCACAGGCGTACCGGCGCCTTGCGCCGTGCGCGGCGCGGTCAGAACGTCACGGATGCGATGGTTCCGGCCGGGCTGCTCTCGAGCGCGATCTTCCAGCCGTAGCGGTCGCAGATGCGCTTGGTGAGATAGAGCCCGACGCCGTAGCCACCGGGTCGTGTCGTGAAGTTGCGGTCGAACACCTGGTTGATATGCGCGGGCGAGATGCCTGCGCCACTGTCGCGGATGCGCAGCGTCCGCCCGTCGACCTCGCATTGCACGGTGCCGCGATCGGTGTGCGCGATGGCATTGCGGAACAGGTTTCCGACCACGATGGTCACGAGGCTCGGCGGCGCCTGCACGCGCAGCGGGTTGCCGCAGGCGCACTCGATCTGCACCGGACGACCGTTGAGGAGCTCGCGCTGCTCGTCGGCAATGCCGGGCATGATTTCACCGACGTCACACATTTCTCCGGGGTCGGTCTCCGACTGCGCCTCGCGCGACAGCATCAACAGGGCCTGCGTGAAGTCGGACATCTCGTTGGCGGCGCGCCGGATGCGACTCAGCGCCTTGTGCGCAGCGGGCCGCTCGCGCGTGTGATCGGTCAGAATCTCCGCCGCGCCCTGGATCACGGCGAGCGGGGTGCGCAGCTCGTGACTCGCGGTCGCGGTGAACGACTGCTCGCGTTCCACGAACCCGTCGAGGCGTTCGAGGAAGCCGTCGATCGAGTCGGCGATCGGAGCCAGCTCGTGCTGCGAGTGATCGGGACCGAGCCGCTGGTTGCGCCGGCGCGGATCGATGTGCTGCAGCCGCTGTGCGAGCGAAGTGACCGGGGCGAGGATGCTGCGCGAGACCCAGATGGCAGTCGCCGCCATGACGATCAGCGTCACGGCGATGATCGCGTACAGCAGTCGCCAGGCCCAGAGCGCACGCCGCTCGTGCTCGGTGACGTCAAAGGTGACATACACGCGACCGCTTCCGGGCAGATCCTTCACCAGCACCTGCAGGAGTTTGCCCGCGACGGGTACGCGCTGATGGCAGCCGGGGCCCAGTGCAGCCAGCTCACGCGGGATGTCCGGCGAGCTGCTGCGGAAGAAGGCGAGCTGCCCGCCCTGCGGCGGGATCGGACTCTGGTGCCGCTCGATGTAACCCGCGTAGATGGCGAGGTGTGTGCGCATCACGTCGTTGAGCAGGCCCTGCTCGATGCGTTGGCTCGCCCAGATGCTCCAGCACGCGAGCAGCAGCAGCGTGAGACCCACGCAGAACAGAATTCCCCAGACGAATCGTGCGCGAAGGCTGAGATGACGCATCAGTCGGGCACGGCCAGGCGGTAGCCCTCGCCGTGGTGTGTATGCAGGAGCTTGCGTGCGAACGGCTTGTCGATGGCGTTACGCAGAGCGTACATGTGGGCGCGCAGGACATCGCCGTCGGGCGGCTGATCGCCCCACAACTCGCGCTCCAGCTCGCGGCGCGACACCACGCGATGGGTGTTCTGCATCAGCAGCACCAGCAGGCGTCGTGTGCTCGGATTGAGCTTGATCGCGACGCCTTCGCGCTCGGCGATCAAGGTGTCCGGACAGTAGCTCAGGTCCGCGACGCGCAACACACCTTCCGTCGTGCGCGGTACGGCGCGCCTGGCCAGTGCGCCGAGGCGTGCTTCGAGCTCGAGCAGCGAAAACGGCTTCACCAGGTAGTCATCCGCGCCGGCCTCGAAACCGGCCACTTTGTCGACCACCAGGTCCTTGGCGGTCAACATCAGCACCGGTGCGACCGCGCGCACTTCCGAGCGCAGCGTGCGGCAGACCGCGAGCCCGTCCATGCCCGGCAGCATGATGTCGAGCACGATGATGTCGAAGGGAGTGCTGCGCGCGAGGTTCAGCCCTTCCTCGCCGCTGAGCACATGGCTCACCTGGTGGCCCTTCGTGGCGAGGAATTCGCAGACGTTCTCCGCGATGTCCTGATGGTCTTCCACGAGCAGGATACGCATATGAGGAGTTTGGCAGATCCCGTGCCGAGTGAAAGAGCCGCGGGACCAGGAGGCCTCGGGGCGCACGCCGGCTCGCCGGCGCGCTGAAGTTCTCACTCGCATCATGAATGCCATATAACTTAATGAATGTCATAAATATTTAACCTCTCCGCAATGCCGCGGTAGCAGCGCGGGACGATCCTCGGCAGCGTCAGAAAGTGTGTCGTCCGCGCAAGGTGCGGCGGCCGCTGCGACAGGAGGCAGAAATGCTGACCCGGACGACAGAAGTGATGCGCCGCTTCGATGCAGCGGAGCTGTCGCTGTGCGTGCAGGTCAATCGCGCCTGCGCGCGCCCTGGTGTGCGCGAGTTCTTCCGCGTGATCAGCCGGCTGGGCGACGGCCTCTTCTGGTACGCGCTGATGCTCGTGCTGCCCCTGCTCTACGGCGAGACGGGGTGGCAGGCGGCGCTGCAAATGATCGTCACCGGAGTGGTCGGTGTCGTCCTCTACAAGGGCCTGAAGCACACGCTGGTGCGCGAGCGCCCCTTCATCTCCGATGCGCGCATCAGCCTCGGGATGGCGCCGCTCGACCGCTACAGCTTCCCGTCCGGTCACACGCTGCACGCCGTCGGCTTCACGATCCTGGCGTGCTGGCACTTTCCAGAGCTGGCCATCCTGCTGGTGCCGTTCGCGGCCTTGATCGCCGCGTCCCGCGTGATCCTCGGCCTGCACTACCCGACGGACGTCCTCGCGGGTGCAGTGCTCGGCACGATCCTCTCGACGCTCAGCCTCTACCTCGTGGCCTGAGCGATGATGTACAGCTCGCCCTCGCCAAGCGCGTAGGGCTTGGCGTCGACCCCGCCCAGCAGCGCCGCCACTTCAAAGCCACTCGCGCCCAGCATGCGCGCGAGTTCCGCGGCCGTGTACACGTACTGGTTCCCGTACTGCGTCCACACGTGGTCACCTTGCGCGAGCGTGAACTCGGTCTCGAGTCGACTCAGCGCGACGTCGTAGCGATTGCGGATCGCGAACTGCATGTCGCCGAAGTCATAGGTCTCTTCGGGCCTGAGACTGGTGAGAATGGACTCGGCGCAAATGCCGGTATGAATCACCGCACGCGATCCGGGGCGCAACGCACCGGCGAGCGCCCGCAAGAAGTCGAGCGTGCCTGCATGCGGCAGGTAACCGAAGCTGTTGCCGAGGCAAACCGCTGCGTCGAACGCATGGGTTTGCGGCAGCTCTCGCATATCGGAGTGTTGCAGCGTGACCGCAACGCCCGCCGCGGACGCGCGGGCGCGCGCGCGCTCGAGCATGTCAGTCGAGAGATCGACACCGGTCACCTCGCAGCCTGCGGCGGCGAGCGCGACGCTGATGCGTCCGGAACCGCAGGGCACATCGAGAATCCTGGCGCGCGGACCCAGCTCGAGCTGGCCCACGAGGAATTGCGCTTCGCGCACGCTGGCTTCGGGCGGAATCACCCGGTCCCAGAGCTCATTGAAGGGCGCACTGAAGAACGTGCGATACCAATCAGCAGGCGGCGTCGGAAAGCTCATGGATCCGTTCGCGGTCGGACCGGCGTTGCGCGGGCGCGCGAGTATAAGGAGCGCCATCGCACGCTGCAATTGCGCCACGCCGGGACCGGACGCGGCGGCTGCTACAATCCTGCGCCCAAGGGAAGCTCTGCAGAGCTTCCCCTAGGTGCCGCAAGAACTGATGAGCCGAACACTGAAAAGCACCCCGGCGCGCCACGGCTTTCACATGCCGGCCGAATTCGAACCGCACGCCGGCTGCTGGATGCTGTGGCCGGAGCGCCCCGATAACTGGCGTCTCGAGGGCAAGCCCGCGCAGGCGGCGTTCACCGCGGTGGCGGCTGCGATCTCGAAGTTCGAGCCGGTGAGCTTTGGCGTCTCGCAGATGCAGTTCGGAAATGCGCGCGCGCAATTGCCCCCCACGGTGCGCGTCGTGCCGATTCCGAGCGATGACGCCTGGATGCGCGATGTCGGGCCGACGTTCATCGTGGACCAGCGCCGGCGACTGCGCGGCATCGACTGGCGCTTCAATGCCTGGGGCGGATTGAACGGCGGCCTGTACGTGCCCTGGGATCGCGACGATCAGGTGGC
>DATBIF010000153.1:0-2073 GCA_036557045.1 Steroidobacteraceae bacterium | reverse complement strand
ACACGTCGACGAGCTTGATTCCCGGCATTGCAGTGACCTCGCAAGCCATTCTAGCAAGATCGTCCAAGTCGGTATCCTGAGCCGCGGTGATAGGATTCGAATCATGACCGAGCAAAGCTTCGCAGTCTTCGACACGGCCATCGGCTGGTGCGGCATCGCCTGGAGCGGCCAGGGAGTCGTTGGCGTGCAGCTGCCCGAGCGTCGCGAGCAGGAGACGCGGAGCAGGCTCAGCAAGCGTTTCCCCGGCGCGAGCGAGGCGCCGCCGACCGCCGAGGTTCAGCGCGCGCTCGCAGGGATCGTCGCATTGTTACGCGGCGAGAAGAGCGACCTGTCCGCGGTCGCGCTCGACATGAACGGGGTGCCGCCGTTTCATCAGCGTGTGTACGAGGTCGCGCGGGAAATTCCCGCAGGAGCCACGCGCTCCTACGGTGAGATCGCGAAGCGGCTGGGCTCACTCGGTTCGGCGCGCGCCGTCGGCCAGGCGCTGGGGCGCAATCCCTTCGCTTTGGTCGTGCCCTGCCACCGCGTTCTCGCGTCCGACGGCCGGCTCGGCGGATTTTCCGCGAACGGCGGCGTGGCGACGAAGTTGCGCCTGCTGTCCATTGAAGGCGCCGCCGCCGGCGCCCAACAGGCGCTGTTCGAGGGCGATGGAGCACTCGGCTACGACGCAGCGGCAGGACTGAGGCATGTCCGGGAGTCCGATCCGCAGCTCGCGAGACTGATCGACAAGGTCGGGGCGTTTCGACTGCAGCTCGATCGCACGCCAAGTATCTTCACGGCACTTGCGGAAGCGATCGTCTATCAGCAGCTCAACGGACGCGCCGCTGCGACGATCTATGCGCGAGTCTGCGCGCTCTACCCGCGGGCCCACCAGGGACCGAGCGCCGAACAGATCCTGCGCACGTCCGATGCGCGGTTGCGCGGCGCCGGCCTGTCCCGCCCGAAGCTCCTGTCGCTGCGCGATCTCGCGCGCAAGGCGCTCGATGGCCGTATCCCTTCGCTCGCGGAAGTGCATCGCATGGAGGACGAAGCCATCATCGAGCGGCTCACGGAAGTGCGCGGCATCGGGCGCTGGACCGTCGAGATGCTGCTGATCTTTCGCCTGGGGCGTCCCGATGTTCTTCCCGTCGACGACTACGGCGTGCGCAAGGGCTTTGCGATCGCCTTTCGCAAGCGCAAGCACCCTGAGCCAAAGGCGCTCCTCAGGTACGGCGCGCGCTGGCGTCCCTACCGCACCATCGCCAGCTGGTACCTCTGGCGCGCGACCGACCTGCGCCGCGGCGATTAGAGTCGCTGCAGCGATGCGACCGGCACGTTTGCCGCGCGCCGCGGGCGCGGGTAGCCTTTCGTGCCATGCTTGCAGCGATCTCCCTGCGCAACGGTCCGATCAGCGTCGTTGATTGCCGCTGCACCTCCGGTCCCGAGGATCACCCGTTCGTGGAAGTACACACGCGGCATACGCTGTCCTTTGTGCGCAGCGGCTCTTTCGGCTATCAGCAGCGGGGCAGGACCTTCGAGCTGGTCGCCGGCTCGATGCTGATCGGGTACCCGGGTGACGAGTACATTTGCACGCACGACCACACGCGTGGGGACGAATGCCTGTCGCTGCACCTGGAGCCCGAGCTGGCGGAATCTCTCGCCGGGCGCGAGACCTGGCGGATGAGCGGCTTGCCGCCGCTTGCGGAATTGATGGTGCTGGGTGAGCTGGCGCAGGCGGCAGCGGAGGGCAGTACCGATGTCGGACTGGATGAAGCGGCGCTGTTGCTGGTCGCACGGTTTGCGGAGCTGACCGCTGGGCGCAAGTCACGCACACCGCAGGCGCACGCCCCGGATCGCCGCCGTGCAGTCGAGACCGCGCTCTGGATCGAGGAAAACTCGCACGAGCCGGTCGATCTGGAGAGTGCTGCGCGGCAAGTGAACCTGAGCGCCTTTCATTTCCTGCGCCTCTTTACACGTGTGCTCGGCGTGACACCGCACCAATACCTGGTGCGCTCGAGAGTACGACGTGCGGCGCGCCTGCTCGCCGACGACACGCGCCTGATCAGCGACATCGCCTATGAGATCGGCTTCGGG
>DATBIF010000152.1:0-1721 GCA_036557045.1 Steroidobacteraceae bacterium | reverse complement strand
AGCGCTTCCTCATGGGACCGGACTTCGAAGTGCTGGCGGGCGCCGAGGGCTGGCAGATCAGCAATCCACCGATCTTTTCGATGACGCCACTCGTGGTTTCGCTCGCCATGTTCCGCGAGGCGGACATGGCGCCCCTCGTCGAGAAATCACGCATGCTCACCGGGTTCCTGGAATTCCTCGTGCATTCGCGACTCTCGCAGGAGATCGAGATCGTGACCCCGAAGGATCCGCTGGAAAGAGGCTGTCAGCTGTCGCTGCGGCTGCGCTCGGGCGTCCAGCCCGGAAAGCGCGTGTTCGCGGCGCTCGAGCAGCGCGACGTCGTCGTCGACTGGCGCGAGCCCGACATCATTCGCGTCGCGCCGGTGCCGCTCTACAACACGTTCGTCGAGGTGTGGGAGTTCGTCGAAGCGCTGGCCGCCAGCCTGAAGGGATGAGCCGAAGTGGACAGCTCACCCACCGTCACCATCGTCGGAGCCGGCCCAGCCGGCTCATTGCTCGGGATCCTGCTCGCACGGCGCGGCTTTCCGATTGCCGTCTACGAGCGCCGGCCCGACATGCGGCGCGAGAGTAGCAGCGCGGGACGTTCGATCAATCTCGCGCTCGCCGATCGCGGCATCCACGCGCTCGAACATGCGGGCGTGCTCGATGCCGTGCGCCCGCTCATGATCCCGATGCGCGGCCGCATGATCCACGACGAGGCCGGACACACGACGCTGCAGCGGTACGGCCAGGACGACAGTGAGGTCATCCACTCGGTGTCGCGCGCCGAGCTCAACAAGCTCCTGCTGAGCGAGCTCGAACGGATCGCCAAGATCGAGATCCAGTTCAACCGTAACTGCCGCGGCCTCGACTTTCACGCCGACCGCCTGCGGCTCGTGGATGAGAGTAGCGGCCAAATGCAGGACGTGCCGGCAGCGCCGCTGATCGGTGCGGATGGCGCGGGTTCCGCGATTCGCGAGGCGATGCTGGCCGATGGCCGCACTCGCGCCAGCGAGGAGGTGCTCTCGCATCGCTACAAGGAGCTGACGATCCCGGCCGGGCCCGGCGGCCAGCACCGCATGGAGACGAACGCGCTGCATATCTGGCCGCGCGGCGGCTACATGCTCATCGCCCTGCCGAACGTCGACGGCAGCTTCACGGTCACCCTGTTCCTGCCCGCGGAGGGCCCTGAAAGTTTCGCCGCGCTCGCGAGCAAGGATGCGGTGCGCCAGTTCTTCGCGCGCCGCTTCGCGGACGCGCAAGCGCTGATCCCGGATCTCGCCGAGGAGTTCTTCGAGCATCCCACGGGCACCATGGTCACGGTGCGCGCGGCGCCGTGGAAATACGCCGACCAGGCGCTCCTGATCGGCGATGCCGCGCACGCCATCGTGCCGTTTCACGGCCAGGGCATGAACTGCGCGTTCGAGGACTGCGTGACGCTCGATCAGACGCTCGACCGCTACGAGGACTGGGGCCGCGTGTTCGCGCGCGTCGATCACGTGCGCAAGCCCAATGCCGACGCGATCGCCGAGATGGCGCTCGAGAACTACGTGGAGATGCGCGATTCGGTGCGCGACCCGAAGTTCGTGCTGCAGAAGGAGCTGTCACTCGAGCTCGAGCAGCGCTTCCCCCGCCAGTTCATCCCGCGCTACTCGATGGTGATGTTCCACCACGAGATCCCGTACGCAGTGGCATTCGAACGTGGCCGCATTCAGCAGGAAATTCTGAATGACCTCACAGCG
>DATBIF010000151.1:0-5893 GCA_036557045.1 Steroidobacteraceae bacterium | reverse complement strand
GCTGGCGGCCTCGCTCGTCGGGACGCCGCTGGCGATGCGGCTCGGCCGACGCACGGGGCTCCTCGACCCGGCCGGTCGCGTGCGGACGATCCACGCCGAGACCATCCCTCGCTCGGGCGGCATCGCGGTGGCGCTCGCCGTGCAGACCGTGCTCGGGGATCTGCTGGCTTCGATTTCCATCGCCTTTGACAAGCCATTTGCGGTTGGCGATGCCATCACGATTGGCCAGGACAGCGGGACGGTCGAATTGATCGGCGTGAGCAGCACGCGCCTGCGCAGTCTCAGCGGCGAGCAGATCATCATTTCCAACGCCGACCTGCTCAAGTCACGGGTCCACAACTTCGGGCGCATGTACGAGCGACGCGTGCTGTTCGCGATCGGGGTCGCCTACGAGACGCCGCGCGACAAGCTGCTGCGTATCCCGGGAATCGTCGAGGCGGCGATTCGCGCCGAGGCAAAGACGCGCTTCGAGCGCAGTCATTTCACTGCTTTCGGCAGCTCGGCGCTGGTGTTCGAGTCGGTGTACTTCGTGCTCGGTCCGGACTACATGCTCTACGCAAACACCCAGCAGGCGATCAACTTCCGCATTCACGAAGAGCTGGAGAAGCTCGAAGTCCAGTTCGCCTACCCGACCCAGCGCCTGCTGGTGGAGGGACTGTCGGTGGCCGCGACGCCGCAGCCCCGTACGGATTGAGACCGGCACGGCGTCTGCTGACGCCCCGACGGCAGCCTCACTTCTCCGCGTTCACCGCTTCCTGGACTTTCGGGCGTGCCCCGATGCCGGCGTGGTACGCCGCCAGGGCGGGCCAGCGCGCCAGATCCATGCCCATGGGTCGGGCCCAGTTGAGCACGGTGTAGAGATAGCCATCCGCGACCGTGAAGTGATCACTGAAGAGGAACTTGCGTCCTTCCAGGAGCTTGTTGAGGTAGTCGAAGCGCCTGGTGAGATTGCCGCGGTTATATTCCTTGGCCTCCTGCGACAGGCTCGGATTGAAGAGCGGCGAGAACTGCTTGTGAACCTCGGTGCTGATGAAGTTGAGCCATTCCTGCAGCTGGTAGCGCTCGAACGTCCCGGCCGGAGGCGCGATGCCGGATTCGGGTTTGCGATCTGCGATGTACTGCACGAGCACCGGTCCTTCGGTGAGGATCTTGCCGTCATCGGTCTGGAGCGCCGGTACGTAACCCTTGGGGTTGATCCGCAGGTAGTCGCTGCCGTCAGAGAGCTTCTTGGCACGGATATCGACCTTTTCCAGCTCGAACTTCTGGCCCGATTCGAGCAATGCGATGTGCGGCGAGAGCGCGCAGGTGCCGGTGGCGTAATACAGTTTCATGTCGAGTCCTCCATGGACGCTGCGGTCGGAGAGCGGGGGCAGCCAGCTCGAGGCCGGCACAGGATTGATCGCGACGGCTGCGGAATGTTCCGCGGCCGTGTTTCAGCGGTCAACCGGCGAGCGGGACGTCCTGGGTGTCCTTGCCGGTGCGCAGCGCGCCGACCAGGTCCTGCAAGTGCCGCAGGCCGTGCTCCTTCAGATAGCTGCGGATCCCGGCGTTGATCTTGGTAACCACGAGAGGGTCGTAGAACAGGGCCGTGCCGACACCGACGGCAGTCGCACCGGCGATCATGAACTCGATCGCGTCCTGTGCGCTCGTGATGCCTCCCTGCCCGATGATGGGGATGTGCGCCGGTCCCGCAACGTCGTACACCTGGTGCACCTTCAGCAGCGCGATGGGCTTGATGGCGGGACCCGACAAACCGCCCTGGATGTTGCCGATGATCGGCCGGCGGGTGCGCGTGTCGATGGCCATCCCCATGATCGTATTGATCACCGCGAGCGCATCGGACCCGGCCTCGATGCAGCGGCGCGCGTTCTCGCGGATATCGGTCTGGTTGGGAGAGAGCTTGGTGATGAGCGGCTTGCGCGTGACCTTGCGGCAGGCCGCGACGACGCGCGCCGACATGTCCGGATAGTTGCCGAACGCAACGCCGCCCTCCTTGACGTTGGGGCAGGAGATGTTGATCTCGATCGCATCGATGCGCGAATCGTCGAAGCGGCGCGTGACCTCGACGTACTCCTCGATCGTCGAGCCGCACGCGTTGGCGATGAACCGCGTCTCCGACAAGTCCAGCTGCGGCAGGATGCGCCGAACCACGTGATCGACACCGGGATTCTGCAGGCCGATCGCGTTGAGCATCCCCATCGGGGTCTCGTAGACGCGATGCGGCGGGTTGCCGAGCCGTGGATTGAGCGTCGTGCCCTTGAGCACGATCGCGCCCGCGTCGCGATTGGAGAAGCCTTCGACGCGTGTGTACTCTTCGCCGAACCCCACGCAGCCCGACAGCAGCACGACGGGTGAGTTGAACTTCAGGCCGAGGAAATCCAGCGCGAGCGCTGCAGAGGGGGATTCAGACGCGGTCGACATGTTTCACGTCATTCTATTCGAGCCGGAGATTCCGCCCAACACCGGCAATGTCATCCGCCTGTGCGCGAACACCGGCGCGACCCTGCACCTCATCAAGCCGCTGGGATTCAGGCTGGATGCGCGCGCGCTGCAGCGCGCCGGGCTCGACTACGCGGAGCTCGCCACGGTCCAGGTGCATGCCTCCCTGGACGCGTGCCTGGCGTTCGTACGGGGCCGCGTGTTTGCGATCGAGACCGGCGGTGAGCGCAGCTACACGGAAGCGCAATTCCAGCCGGGCGATGCGCTCATCTTCGGTCCTGAGACCCGGGGACTGCCGCCGGCAGTGCTGGAACGCCTGGGCCGTGCGCAGGTCCTGCACATTCCGATGCGCGCCGGGAACCGGAGCCTGAATCTCTCGAACTCCGTGGCGCTTGTGCTCTACGAGGCGTGGCGCCAGGTGGGATTCGAGGCTTGCGCAGAAGGGCCGTCAGCGCGCGGCTGAGGCCGCCGTCCCTAGTCCTGCTCGGAGCGGATCTCGCGCGCCATGAGCGCCTGTACGGCCTGCTTGATCGGCAGGCCTTCGTAGAGCACGCGGTACGCTGCTTCGCAGATCGGCATCTCGATGCCGAGCCGGGCGGCCACCGCGCGTACTGCCTTCGCGGCGCTGTAACCCTCAACGACCTGGCCGATTTCCGCGAGCGCAGCCGCGACTGGCTTTCCCCGGGCGAGCGCAATGCCGAAGCGCCGGTTGCGGGACTGGTTATCGGTGCAGGTGAGGACCAGATCGCCGAGTCCGGCAAGCCCCATGAAGGTCTCGCGCCGAGCGCCGAGCGCCTCGCCCAGGCGCGTCATCTCCGCAAGACCACGTGTGATCAGCGCGATGCGCGTGTTAGCGCCGTACCCGATGCCGTCCGCGATGCCGGTGCCGATCGCGAGCACGTTCTTGACCGCGCCGCCGACCTCGACGCCGATCACGTCGCTCGACGTGTACGCGCGGAAATTGAGGCCCGAGATATTGCGGGCAATCGCGGCGGCGAACTTCTCGTCCGGTGAGGCGACCGTCATCGCGGTGGGGAGGCCGGCTCCGACTTCGCGCGCGAACGTCGGGCCGGAGAGCACCGCGATCGGCCAGCGCTCACCCAGCACTTCCGCCGCGACCTCATGCAGGAGTTTTCCGCTGCCCTGCTCGAATCCCTTGGTCGCCCAGGCGAGGCGCATGCCGCTCTGCAGGCGCGGCTTGAGTTGCTGCAGCAGCGCTCTGAAACCGTGACTGGGAACGGCGATGAGCACATCGACTGCATCGGCGAGCGCCCGCCCCAGGTCGGCCTCGACCCGCAGGCCCGGCGGGAACGGAGCGTCCGGAAGGTAGCGGCGATTGCACCGATCGCGCTCGAGCGCCGCCAGCTCGCGTGGCTCTCGTCCCCACAGCCGCACCGCGTGTCCCGCGCGCGCGAACTGGATGGCGAGCGCCGTGCCCCAGGATCCCGCGCCGAGGATCGTGATCGGCGCCTGATCGTGTGGTGTGGTCTCGGGCAGCGCCATGCAAAGCTCCCTGGGCTGGCGCGGGCGCGGTGCTCAGTTCACCGCAATCCGCGTCGCCTCTGCCATCGAGCGCTCGAACAGGCTGTCGAAATTGACCGGGGGCAGCAGGAACTGCGGGAAGCCGCCCTGCGTGATGAGATCGGAGCAGGTGGCGCGCGCATACGGAAAGAGCACGCTCGGGCACACGCTCCCGATCACCTTCTTGAGCTCCTCCTCCGAACAGTTGCGCACTTCGAACACGCCCGCCTGCTTGAGCTCCACGAGATAGGCGACGTTGTCGCCGAGCTTCGCTTCCACGGTGATCGTCAGCACGACTTCGCGCAGCTGGGTGCCGATCTCCGTGCTCGCGGTGTTGAGGTTCAGCGAGAACTTCGGATTCCACTGCGCGGCGGGGATGCGCGGCCCGTTCGGCGCTTCATAGGAACAGTCCTTGAGATAGATCTGCTGCAGCACGATTTCCGGGCCGGTCGGCTGCTGCGGGTTGGTTTCGGGTTCGGTCATGGTTGCTCCGTTTGCAAAATGGAAGCGAGCTCGCCACTGCGATCGAGCGCGTACAGCTCTTCGAATCCGCCGACGTGACGCGCATCGATGAAGATCTGCGGCACCGAGCGCCGGCCACTGCGCTCGATCATCTCGGCGCGCAGTGCGGCGTCCGTCTCGATGTCGATCTCGTGAACGGCAATGCCCTTGCGCTCCAGCAAAGCGCGTGCGCGGGCGCAATACGGGCACCAGCCGGTCGAATACATCGTCACTTCTGCCACGCCGGCCTCAGGTTCTCGCCGGCGATTTTCCGGAAGCCGCTCCGCGCACCAGGGGCAGGTTCTCCTGTCGCCAGGCCGCGAGTCCGCCTCGCAGGTTGAAGACCTTGGTGAAGCCGAGCTTGCCGAGTTCACGCGCGGCCGTCCCGCCATTCATGCCGGAGTCGCAGCACGTGATCACCGGCTTTTCCTTGTGGCGCTTGAGCGTCTCGACATTCGCTGCGAGATCCTTCAGCGGGATATGGCGCGCATCGAGAATGTGCCCGGCATCGAAGGCCGCCGCATCGCGCACGTCGACCACCAGCGCGCCATGGTTCATCATGCGCACCGCATCGCCCGGGGCGAGCGCCGCGAAGTCTTGAATCCGGGAGCGCATCTCGGACACGATCACGATGATCAGCATCAGCATGGCGGCTGAGACCAGGTAGGGATGATTGCCGGCAAACTCGAGCAGTCGATTCATCTTGTTGGGTCGGGAATTACGGGGCGTGCACCGAAAAAGGCCGGGAAGTATAGCAAGGTGGCTCCCGCTTCTGCTCCTGTGGACGCTGGCGCTGTCGGCGGCGGACGAGAAGGAAACGGAAGCCGACCTGCGCAAGGTCCGCAAGGAGATCAGCGACCTGCAGCAGGCGATCCGCAGCGACACCACCCAGCGTGACCGGCTGGCGGGACGCTTGCGTGACGCCGAGCTCACGGTCGCCGGCCAGCGGCGCAAGCTCGATGACCTCAGGGCGCAGCGCGCACAGAGCGCCAAGCGCCGTGCTGCGCTCCAGGCCGAGCACGAGCAGACCGAGCAGCGCCTCGCGGGAGAGCGCGCCGCGCTCGCGGGAGAGCTGCGTGCCGCGTACACGACCGGGCGCCAGGAAGAGCTCAAGCTCCTCCTCAACCAGCAGGACCCGGCGCAGCTCGGTCGCATGTTTGCCTACTACGGCTACTTCGGCCGCGCGCGGGCCGATCGCATCCAGTCCATCCGGACGCAACTCGACCGCTTGAACGAGCTCGATACCGAGCTCGCGGCCGAGGACGCGCGTCTCGCCGATCTGCAGGACCAGGCGCAGAGCGAGCTGGACGGCCTGCAACGCGCGCGTCGCGAACGCGGCGATGTACTGAAGGACATGGATCAGCAGCTCAAGAGCCGTCAGGCCAATCTCACCAAGCTGAAGCGCGAGGCGGACAGTCTGGAGAAGCTGCTC
>DATBIF010000150.1:0-2050 GCA_036557045.1 Steroidobacteraceae bacterium | reverse complement strand
AGGTTGAGTTGGATCGGTGAACGAGGGCCGGTAGTGGCTCATGTCCTCGCGCTCGCGAAGTGTGAGCCAAGGAAACCCGCTCCGAGTTAGGCCGTCCCGGATGAACGCCCACCGACGATCCCCGGCGAAGCCATGCCAGGACACGTCGGCCTCAGCAAGCGGCTCGGCTGCCATCGACTTGACCGGGTACCGCCACAACTCCACGACGCGGCCGAGAAGCCTGCCCGTGTGACACTCACGCATAAGGCACCTCCGTAGAGGCGCCCTTGCGATGATGAACCAGCGTCGAGCGTGACGGATCTGAATCCGCTGCAGCGCCTCTCGACGGAGGGGTGTGCGGCCACTAGCGGCAGCACGGAACCAACAGGCGCAGCAAACCATCGGCGGAAGTAGCCGTCAAGCTCTTCACAGCGAGTTGCATGCGTGTGACCGGAACTCAGTGGACGCGGACGGTTTGGTGCCGGCTGAGGGATTCGAACCCCCGACCCCCTGATTACAAATCAGGTGCTCTACCAACTGAGCTAAGCCGGCGACGGCGTGGATTCTAGCAGGCGGGGTCGCGCGCACCGCTCAGCCGGCCGCCCCCGACCCCGACGGACAAGCGACGACCTGGAGGCGAACGATGCGACCCCCCTCGCTGGGCAGGTCCGATGGATTCACCATCGCGTCGGTCGGCTTAAGGTCGATGTCGATCCAATAGACGGTGTCCTTGCGGGTGCGATCGGCAATCGAGGGCGTGAAGCCGAGCGCTTTCACTTCTTCGGCGCGACGCTGTGCGCGCTGCGGCTCGCTGAAGATTCCGAGCGAGATCACATTCGTCTGGTCGGCGGCCGGCATGATGTAGGCATCCGCTATGCCCTTCTGCTTGAGCACTGACATCGCGCGCTGCGCCTCGGCGCGCGAAGGCAGATCGGTGAGATACACCCAGAGTCCCGCCCACACGTCGCCCTGGGCCAACCGCGTGCGAGGAGCGTAGCCTGAGGTGCGCATGGTCGACGATGCCTGGCTGGCCTCGGCGAGATCGCGGAACGGTCCGAGGCTGATGCAGCGAGCCACATCGTTGATGAGTGCCGCAGAGGATTGCGGCGGCGACGTGCTCCCGCGAGGTGGCTCGGCGGGGGGCTGCGGCGTCGTATCCGGCGGCTCAGCAACCGTCGGCTGCCGAGGCTCGCTTTGCGGAGCGTTCTCAGCCGCGAGCTGCAGCGTGGGCACCGGGCTCATCGCCGCCGCGGGCGCCGCAGGTTTCGCAGGCGCATGCCACTGCGTCCAGGCCAGCACGATCAGGTTCGCAAGGAGCAGCGCGAGGAATAGCGCCTTCATGGGCGAATCTTACGTCCCTGCGCGGTCGTATGCGGCAGTAACCGCAAGCCCGCGCAGCACCAGGTCAGGCACGATCTCGCATGGGCTCATCATTGCCCGCTTGAGCTGCTCGGCATCGCCGCCCGTCAGGTAGACCCGGGGTGTCTGCCCGCTCGCGCGCCGCGCGATGTCCGCAACGGCGCGATCCGCGGCGGCCGCGAGCGCATAGAAGGCGCCGCTCGCCACGGCGCGGGCGGTGTCGCTGGCGAAGACGCTCTTCTCGGCAATGTTGCCGGCGGCGAGACTGGAATACTCCCGCGCCTTGCGCGCAATGTCGCCGGTCTTTTCGAGGAGCGCATCCATCATCATGCGACTGCCCGGAACGATCAGCCCGCCGAGATGCAGCCCCGCGGCATCGAGGCCATCGATCGTGACCGCGGTGCCCGCATCGATCACACACGCCCAGCCGGGCGCGAGGTGACGGGCGGCGATGAGCGCGAGCCAGCGGTCGACGCCGAGCGATGCAGGTTGTGGGTACGCATTGGTGACCTCGCACGCGTGCGCCTGTGAGGCTGCGAACTCCGGCGTCAGCTGCCACAGGCGCTGCGCCTCGCGACGAATGATGGCTGCCATCGTCGCGCCCGCCACGTTCGCCACCAGCAGGCGTTGCGGACGAAAGCGCTCACGGAACAGCTGCCGCGTCCACTCCTCCTCCGAGACTTCCCGGTGCAATAGTGACTGCTGCGGAGTG
>DATBIF010000149.1:0-9000 GCA_036557045.1 Steroidobacteraceae bacterium | reverse complement strand
GCGCTCGGAAGCGCAGGCGATGCACAGCCTCGACATGCGCACCGAGCTGCGTTTCGGCGACATTGCCGCCGAGCTCGCGACGCAGTTGCGTGAATCGCGCGACCAGATGCTGATTCTCGGTATCTCCGACATCCGCCAGCTGCGCGAGCGCTTCGCGAGCGTGTTCGCCGGCGCGCCGGCCGCACCGATCCTGGTGGTGTACCGTTCCGGCGAGGACGCGCAGCGCCCATGAGCAATTTTCGCCAACCCAGTGTGCTGCCCGGCTTCGGGCTCACGTTCGGCTTCGCGATGTTCTACCTGAGTGCGATCGTGCTGCTGCCGCTCGCCGCGCTGGTGCTCAAGGCGGGCGCGATGCCGTGGAGCGAGTTCCTGCGCGTGATCCTCGATCCACGCTCGGTGGCGGCCTATCGGCTGAGTTTCGGCGCGTCGCTCCTCGCGGCGAGCGTCAACGCGGTGTTCGGCTTCATCATCGCGTGGACCCTGGTGCGCTACGAATTTCCCGGACGCAAGATCATCGATGCGCTCATCGACATGCCGTTCGCGCTGCCCACCGCCGTTTCGGGTATCGCGCTGACAGCCGTGTTCGCGCAGAACGGCTGGATCGGGCAGTACCTCGAGCAGTTCGGCATCAAGGTGGCTTATACCTGGGTCGGCGTGACGGTTGCGCTCACCCTGATCGGTCTGCCATTCGTGGTGCGCTCGCTGCAGCCGGCGTTGCAGGAAGTGCAGAGCGACCTGGAAGACGCGGCCGAGACGCTCGGGGCCGGGCGGCTCTATATCTTTCGCCGCATCATCCTGCCCACCGTCACACCGGCGCTGCTCACCGGTTTCGCACTCGCATTCGCGCGCGGGGTGGGTGAGTACGGATCGGTGATCTTCATCGCCGGAAATCTGCCTATGAAGACCGAGATTACACCGCTCCTGATCGTCATCCGGCTCGAGGAGTTCGATTACCAGGCCGCCGCGGCGCTCGGCTTCGTCACGCTCGTCATCTCCTTTCTCATGCTGCTCAGTATCAACCTGCTCCAGGCCTGGGGACGGCGCTGGATGGTGGCGGCGGGTCGCTGATGGCCGTCGCCACTTACACCGCGCAACTCGAGGATCGCGCTACGCGGCCGGGGCGCGACACCATCGTGTCGCACCTGGCGCGCTGGATCCTGATCGGTCTGTCACTCGCGTTCCTCGCTGCGCTCCTGTTTGCACCGCTCGCCGCGGTCTTTGCGATGGCTCTCGAGAAAGGCGTCGCGGCCTACCTGATGAGCTTCATCGATCCGGACGCGCGGGCGGCGATCCGCCTCACCCTGACCGTGGCGATCGTCGTCGTGCCCTTGAATACCCTGTTCGGGATCACTGCCGCCTGGGCGCTCGCGAAGTTCGAGTTCCAGGGCAAGAGCTTCTTCATCACGCTCATCGATCTGCCGCTCGGCGTTTCACCGGTGGTGTCGGGACTCGTATACGTGCTGCTCTTTGGCCTGCAAGGCTGGTTCGGCCATTGGCTGCAGGAGCGCGATATCAGCATCATCTTCGCGCTGCCCGGTATCGTGCTCGCCACGATGTTCGTGACCTTCCCCTACGTGGCGCGTGAGCTGATTCCATTGATGCAGCAGCTCGGCAACGACGAGGAAGAAGCCGCGATCACCCTCGGCGCGGGCGGCTGGATGACGTTCTTCCGCGTGACCCTGCCCAGGATCCGCTGGGGACTGATCTATGGCGTGATCCTGTGCAATGCGCGCGCCATGGGCGAATTCGGAGCCGTGTCGGTGGTATCGGGCCACATTCGCGGCCTGACGAATACCATGCCGCTGCACGTCGAGATCCTCTACAACGAGTACAACTTCGTGGGCGCGTTCGCGGTCGCGTCCCTCCTCACGGTGCTGGCGGTCATCACGCTCATCATCAAGACCTTCATCGAAGGCACCGGTTACCGGCGGCATTGACGGCAGCGATGCGCAAGTTCCTGCAGCAGGCCTGGGAACGCTTGAGTCTCGACCCGAGCAAGGTGAGCCTCGGCTGGTGGCTGGCCATGACCAACGTCATCATCGTGGCGCTGGTGGTCGTGGGCATTTCCACGTTTGCGGTGCGCCTGCTGCGCGACCAGGCGAACGCGCAGGGTCAGGCGCGAGTGCAGCTCGCCGGCGCGATGGCGCGCGAAGACCTGCGCCGCGACGGCGAGGATGCGCTGGGTATCGCGCGTGCGGTGGCGGCCAACGCGACCCTCACGCGTCTCGTCGCGGAGGAGCGCGCTGAGGCCGCAAGGCCGGTATTGCGGCGCTTCTGCCTCGGCGCAGCGGCCGATGCCTGCGCGGTCGTCAATGGGCTCGTCGTTGTCGCTCGTGCCGGCGTGGACATGCCGTGGTCGGAGCTGCTGACCAGCGAAGCCGAGCAGGGCGAGCGGTTCCTGGCGGCGCCGAAGGGCCTGGCTCACGCGGTACTGGGAGCGTCCGCCCCGTTCGCGAACCTCAGCGGCTTCAAGGTCCTGGTCGCTCGCGTGATGGATGACAAGGTGGCGCGCGAGCTGAGCCAGCACGCCGGGTTACCGGTGCGGCTCATCGACTACCGCACCTTTGCAGCGGCGCCCGTCGATGACTTCACCGCCCTGCATACCGCGGGACTCGCCGACGGACGCTCGGCATTGGCGCGCATCGAATCGCAGGACCTGTACGCAGCGAGCTTCCCGGTGTTCGCGGCGAGTGGCGAAGCGGTGACCCTCATCGAGACGCGCCTGCCCACGAAAGATCTCGATGCGGCGGTAGCGCGACTCGTCAGGCGATTGCTGATCACGGCGCTCGTGATCGGCCTGCTCGCCGTGGCTGCCGGCATCCTGCTGGGCCGGCAGGTCGCGGATCCGAGTCGCGCCCTCACCGAGGCCGCGGCGCGACTGGGAAGAGGGGACTTCTCGATCTCGATTCCCGCCGGCGGCGTCGCCGAAATGGCGGTACTCGCGCGCACCATGGAGGACATGCGCCGCAACCTCGTGGACCTCACTGGAACGCTGAGGCGCCGCGAGGCCGAGGCGCAGGCGGTGCTGGGCGGCATCGTCGAAGGCGTCTTCGCCGTCGACCGCAATCGAGTCATCCGCTATCTCAATCCGCAAGCCGCGAAGTTGCTGGGCGTGGATGCAAACGGGGCCATCGGGCGGTTCTGCGGCGATGTGCTCAAGCCGGAGCCGGTCGATGGCGAAAGGCCGTGCCGGGCGCATTGCCCGATCCTGCAGGCACAAACGGCCGGCAACGCGCGCGCGGTCGAACACCTGGTGCCGGCGGAGGGCAACCGCCGCACCACCGTGATCACGAGCGCCGCCATGGTCGACGGACTGCAGGTCCAGGTGATCCGCGATGAGACGGAGCTCGAGGCCGTGCGGCGGGCCCGCGATTCGGTGCTGGCGAATATCTCGCACGAGTTTCGCACTCCGCTGGCGGCGCAGTTGGCCTCGATCGAACTTCTGCGGGGCGGCCTGGAGACGATGCCACCCGAGCAACGCCTGGAGCTCGTGATGTCGCTGCAGCGTGGGACGCTGCGACTGACCCGGCTGATCGACAATCTCCTCGAGAGCGTGCGCATCGAGTCCGGCCAGCTCGGCATTCGACGCCAGAGCATCGCCCTGCGTGACGTGGTGACGGATGCCGAGGAACTGGTCGCGCCGCTCCTGGCGCAGCGTCATCAGCAGCTGAGAGTCGCGTTGCCGGAGAACCTGGCCTCGATCAGCGCGGATGCACCGCGGCTCACGCAGGTGTTCGTGAACCTGCTCGCCAATGCGAGCAAGTTCTCTCCGGAGGGCAGCGCGATTTCGGTCGGCGCCGAACAGCGCGGGCAGACGATTGCCGTGTGGGTGGATGACCCGGGTACCGGGCTGCCGGCAGGCGACGCGGAGTCGATCTTCGATCGCTTCCGGCGCGGCGCCGACGACGAGCCGGCGCCGGGCGGTCTCGGGCTGGGCCTGTGGATCGTCAAGTCGATCGTGGATCGCCACGGCGGCGCCATCGATGCCACGCGCACGCCCGCCGACCACACGCGCTTCACGATCACTTTGCCCGTGGAGCCACCGATATGAAGATCCTGGTCGCGGATGACGACGCGGATCTGCTGGCGCTCATCGGGTTTGCGCTGTCGCAGGCGGGCTATCTGGTGGTCAAAGCCGCGGACGGCCCGGGCGCGACGCGGCTGTTCGATGCCGAGCTGCCGGACCTCGTGATTCTCGACATCAACATGCCGGGTGCGAGCGGCTTCGAGGTCTGCCAGGCGATTCGGGCGCGCGCCGCCGTGCCGATCATGATCCTCACGGTGCGCGGTGAAGAGGAGGATCTCGTCAAAGCATTGGAGCTCGGCGCGGACGACTATCTCACCAAGCCTTTCAGCCCGAGGACCTTGCTCGCGCGCGTGAAGGCGCTGCTGCGCCGCGCCGGCAGCGCGCCCGCGGCGGAACTCGCGGCCGGCCGGGTGAAGCTCGACGTCGCCGAGCACACGGTCCAGGTCGGAGCAGGGACCGCGGTGCGACTGACGAAGCTCGAGCTCAGGCTGCTCCAGACATTGCTGGCGAGCCACGGCCGCACGGTGAACTCGGATCGTCTGCTGGTCCAGGTCTGGGGACACTCCGGCGCGGGTGATCGGCAGCTTCTCAAGCAGCTCGTGCATCGCCTGCGACAGAAGCTCGAGCCGAATCCCGCGATTCCACAATTGCTGCAGACGGTGTCGGGCGCGGGCTACCGGCTGGTCGTGGAATGAGTCGTGACTCGCCCGGGTCGCGCGGGAGCGCACGCCACTAGGGCGCGTAGATGCGATCGAACACGCCGCCGTTCGCGAAGTGGACGCTCTGCGTCTTGGCCCAACCACCAAAGTCGGCGATCGTGACCAGGTCCACCTGCGGAAACTGCCTGGCGTACTTCGCCGCGATTTCCGCATCGCGCGGCCGGTAGTAGTTGCGCGCGACGATCTCCTGGCCTTCCTTGCTGTAGAGGTATTCGAGGTAGGCCTGCGCGAGGTCGCGGGTGCCGTGACGCAGAACCACCTTGTCGACCACCGCGACCGGCGGCTCCGCCAGGATGCTCAAGGACGGCACGACGATCTGCAGCTGGTCGGAGCCCAGGTTCCTGATGGCGAGCAGCGCCTCGTTTTCCCAGGCGAGCAGCACGTCACCGATGCCTCGCTGCACGAAGGTGGTGGTCGAGCCGCGCGCTCCGGTATCGAGCACCGGCACGTTCTTGTAGAGCTTGCGCACATACTCCTCGGCGGTCTTCTCGTTACCGCCGGGCTGCTTCAGCGCCCAAGCCCACGCGGCGAGATAGTTCCACCGCGCGCCGCCGGAAGTCTTGGGGTTGGGCGTGATCACGCTCACGCCGGGCTTCACCAGGTCGGCCCAGTCGCGGATGCCTTTCGGATTCCCCTTCCTGACCAGGAACACGATGGTCGAGGTATAGGGCGAGCTGTTGTGAGGCAGGCGGCTCTGCCAGTTGAGCGGCAGGAGTTTGCCGTGCGTCGCGATCTGATCGATGTCCGCCGCCAGCGCCAGCGTCACGACGTCGGCGGCCAGGCCATCGATCACGGTGCGGGCCTGCTTGCCCGATCCGCCGTGCGACTGGTTGAACTGCACGTCCTGGCCGGTCTTGGCCTTCCAGTACTTCGCGAACGCGGCGTTGTAGTCGACGTAGAGCTCGCGCGTCGGGTCGTACGAGACATTGAGCAGGGTCACAGCCGCGCCGGCAGGCGCCATCGGAATCGCGGCAGCAAGCGCGGCCCCGGCCAGCAGCACCAGACGTCGGGTCAATCGGGCTCGAGTCATTGTCAGAGCTCCATTACGAGAAGCGCTTCAGAATCCCAGCGCGAACCGCGTCAGGAAGAACTTTTCGTCATCGCGGTCGCCGCTCGGCGTGCCGCCCTCGAAGCGCGTGATGCCGTAGTTCAGAACCCATTTGAGGTTCTGACCGAGGTACCAGTTCAGGCCGATTTCGATGGCCGACGCCTTGCTCGCCGATGCCGTGGGATCGGCAAACGAGTTCGCGCCGCCGAGGAACGCCTCATCGTCGATGTCGAGCTCATGGTAACGCGCTGTGAGTTCCAGGGCGCCCCAGGATTCCCCCAGCTTGAAAGTCGAGTTCGGTGTGTAACCGCGAAAGGCGGCCTCTTCGCCCGTCAGGAAACAGGAGGCCGCGAGCTGCCACGCACGATTGTTGATCCGGCCCCGCAGAGTGCCGGCCGCGAGAGTTCGTGAGACCTCCTGGGACACCTGCACATACTCGCCGATCAGGCCGAGACTACCGACGTAATAGTAGAACTGTGGCGCGTAGCGGATACGCTCGCCGTCGGCGATCGTGGGTGTCGTGCCGGCGCCGGAGTGTCGCAGCCACAGTGGCCCAGCCAAAAAATCGCTTCATCCGGTGCATCTCCCGGGGAAATGTGCGCAGCACGCTGCCTGCGTCGCAGGACGGTGTGGTCACCGCATGTTCTGGCGAGCGGCAATCCTAGAAAACGGCAGGTAGGAAAATCAGTCGTGCGCCGGTGACAGACAGGTCACAAGGGCGCGGGCGCTCTCACGGCGGTCACCAGGCGGGCTTACAGCTCGCGGCGTGCGAGATCGAGCCACTCGCGCTGTGCCTTGCGATAGTGCCCCGGGGCCAGCTGAGCGCTCTCGAGCAGTTCGCTGAAGACGCGATGCGCGCCGTCGCTATCGCCGCGGCGCTTGAGCAGTTGACCGTAGCGCACGCGCGCTTCGGCGCCCGGGTAGTAACCAGCAAGTGCGCGGTATTCGTCCAGCGCCTTGTCCAGGTTGCCTTCGCCCTCGAGCGCGCGCGCGTACAGCAGGTGGCCTTCGGCGGACTTGAACTCCGGGTTCTGCGCGATCAGCCGATCGAGGCTCGCGCGCGCTGCGCCGCAATCTCCCTTGCCGAACTGTGCCCGTGCGAGCCCGAGCAGGAGCTGCGGGTCGTGCTCGTACAGCCCGCTCAACGAGCCCTGGTACTCCGCGATCGCGGCATCGAACTGACCATGTGCAGTGAGCTCTTCCGCGTAACGCCTGCGGCTGTCGAGGTTGCCAGACACCCTCGCTTCGCTGGAGTAGCGTCGCAACTGGCGCTCGGGATCGACGGTGCGGCGCAAAGCGGTGCCGGCGCGCCGCGCGGCGCGGCTGCGAAACAGGTCCGGGAGCAACTCGACCACGATGTACGCGATCGCTCCTGCGAACGGAATCAGCAGGATCGCCCAGATCCACAGCGAATTGCGTCCCGTGCGGATGACATGAACGATCAGGGCCGCCTCGATGGCGAGCATGATCACGTACGTCATGTTCGAATCCGCTTCACTGGTGATTCTCTGGCTGTGGTAACGCGAATGCGACCACGTAGTCGCCCTGCCGCGTGCCCAGACTTCCGTGACCGCCCGCGGCGATGACAACGAGCTGCCGATCCTTCGCGCTGTCGTGATACGTCATGGGCGTCGCCTGCCCGCCGGCAGGCAGACGGCCTTTCCACAGTTCCTTGCCGGTCTCGACATCGAAGGCGCGCAGGTAATTGTCCATCGCAGCCCCGATGAAGACGAGCCCGCCCGCGGTGACGATCGGTCCGCCGACATTGGGCGTGCCCAGCGTCCGATTCGGCACGAAGAACGGCAGCAAGTCCCGCGTCGAGCCGAGCGGCACCTGCCACTTGATCTCCCCGTTTCGCAGGTCAACCGCGGCGAGTGAACCCCACGGGGGCGCGGTGCAGGGCAGTCCCCAGGGCGACAGCAGCGCTTCGCGGCGCATTCCGTAGGGCGTGCCGGCCTGCAATGCGAACTCCGAATCCGGATAGTCGCCGGAGTGCGCCATGGCGCGAACCGCATCGGACTTGAGCAGCGTGACCACCATCGGCAGCTGGTTGACGGGCACGATCGCCCACTGTCGTTCGCTGTCGAGCGCGAGGCCGCCCCAGTTGCTGCCGCCCGCATAGCTTGGATAGAGGATCGTGCCTTGGAGGCTCGGCGGCGTGTAGATGCCCTGAGAGTGCAAGGCCGCGATGCGATCGCGACACTTGCCGCGGTCCCAGAACGTGAGACCCCAGGCGTCCTCGGGCTTCACGGGCGCGTGTGAGACGAGTGGCGGCGGCAGCACCGGAATCGGTTGCGTCGGCCATGACTGCTCACCGGGCACATCGGAACGTGGCACCGGTCGCTCGCGCACGTCGAACAGCGGTGCGCCGGTCTCGCGATCGAAGACGAACAGCATTCCCATCTTCGTCGCCTGCACCACGGCCGCCACGCTCTTGCCATCCCTGACCAGGTCGCCCAGCACCGGTTGCGCGGGGACGTCGTAGTCCCACAAGTCGTGATGCACGAGCTGCTGGTGCCAGACGACCTTGCCGGTCGCGGCACTCAACGCCACCAGTGAATTGGCGTACCGATTCGAGCCGAGACGCTCGCCGCCATAGAAATCCGGACTGGCCGAGCCGGTCGGTACGAACAGGAGCCCGCGGGCCGGGTCGATCGACATCACGCCCCAGGCATTTGCCGCTCCAGTGCTCTGCGCACTGCGGGTATTCCACTGCTTGCTGACGGGGTCGGAGGGATCGGTTGGAATCGGATCCCAGCTCCAGCGCAGCGCTCCGGTGCGCGCATCGAAAGCGCGCACGACACCGCGTTCGACCTCGACCGCGCGGTTGTCGCCGATCGCTGCGCCGACGATCACCAGGTCCTTGTAGATCGCGGGCGGCGAGGTCACGAGGTAGTCCTGCGCGACTTTCAAGCGCACCCCCGCGGTGAGATCGACTTCACCGCCCGGGCCGAAGTCCACACAGGGTTGGCCGGTACGGCCATCGACGGCAACCAGGCGCGCATCGAGCGTTCCCATGAAGATGCGCAAGCCGCAGACACCCGACACCTTGGCGCGCGAATCGCGCCAGGCGCTCACGCCTCTCGAGGTGGCCTCCGAGTAGCGACGCTTGCGATCGATCTTCGGGTCGTAGCGCCAGCGCTCCATGCCGGTCGAGGCGTCGAGCGCAATGACGATGTTGGTCGGGGTGCTGAGATAGAGGGTGG
>DATBIF010000148.1:0-4861 GCA_036557045.1 Steroidobacteraceae bacterium | reverse complement strand
CAAGCCGCCCGCGGTCTTGGCGAGCGAGTTGTAACTCGCCACCATCTGGCCAAGGCCCCCGCTATCGATGTATGAGACGTCGGCGAGGTTCAGGACCACGGAGGTCCGTTCCTGCAGGATGAGACTGTTGATCTTGTCCTTGAGCCGATCGGCATCCGCGTTGATCGTAATCGTGCCGCTGAGATCGAGGATGGTGACGCTGCCGATCTGTCGCTCGAGCATTTGCATGTGGACGCTCTATCAGAACGCTATTCGCCGTCTGTGCACAGGGCCGGCGCGCGTCATCGGTTCAGCGTACCGCGTCGCCCCCCGCCCGTCTGTTCGAAAGGGCACAGCGCGTCGAGTTGCGGATCCGTTCCGCGGCGCTCATCCAACAAGCAGGACTGCTACCGCAATAAGCGTGACGGCAACGGCGATGACCACGATGCGTGCGGTCATTTTCGTGTCGTGTTCCGCACCCTTCGCGATCCAGGCGGCCCATCGCTGGTCCGAGGTGGTTTCTTCGGCGTGATATGTGAGGGCTTCACCGATCATGCCGCAATGATGGATTGCCTCGCGACCGCCGCGCAGTTCACTTGTGCACAGAAGCTGCATATGAAGACCGGTGTGCAATGCGCGACAGACAGACATGTGCCCGCATGTCACGCTTGAGCCTTTTAGCCGCCTCAGCAGGTGGTGGCTCAACACCTCCATCGGAAGCCGTTCGATCGACTCCGCGGGCGGCGCGACTCCCTCGATGAACGATGCCTCGCAGGACGACAATGTCGACATTTCGTGAGCCACCTCGGCAGGGGCAGTAGCCTATGCCGCGAGTATTCCCAGGCCCGCGCACGTTGGCGGATGGCGAGGAGCTCCTCAGCATCGATCTGCTCGAGGAGCACGCCAGGCGTCTGGCGGCGTTGCTCTCCATTGCGCCTCGACGACGCGGGCACGGCCGGGCCCACCTGCGGCAGCTCAAGGACCACATGCGCGCGCTGCGCGACGTCTACCAAGCGCTCGCCGAGGATGCCCGGCAGGAGGCCATGCCGCCGGCCGCCGAATGGCTACTCGACAATTTCCACATCATTTCCGCGGCAGCGCGAGACATTCATCACGATCTCCCGCCGTCGTTCTTCAAGCGGCTTCCGCAGATCGCTGCCGACGAGTTCGCCGGGTTGCCTCGCGTTTACGCGCTGGCGCTCGAACTGATTGGATCGAGCGCGGGTCGCCTCGACGCGCAGCGGCTGCAACGTTTCATCAGCGCCTTTCAGTCGGTCACGCCGCTCACTATCGGCGAGCTTTGGGCATGGCCGAGTGCGCTGAAGCTCGCGCTGCTCGACCATCTGCGCACCCGAGGCGACGCGCTCGCCGCGGCGCGCGTCCATCGTCTGGTGGCGGATCGACTCGTGGCGACATTGGAAGCCGTGCAGCAGCGTGCCCACGAGTGGCCGGCGCAGGTCCATCACTCGTTCGTGACGCGCTTGCTCGAGCGCTCGCGTGCCCTCGGCGCAGTCGCGTCGGGACTGCACCTGCAACTCGACGCCGCGCTCGCGGCGCGCGGACAGACGATCGAAGACGCCATCCGGGCCGAAGGACAGCACCAGGCGGCCGAACAGGCAGGGATGGCAAACCTGATCGGCAGCCTGCGTCTGATCTCGACGTTCGATTGGAGTGAGTTCTTCGAAAGCGTGAGCCTGGTCGAGCAGGTGCTCAAACGCGACCCATCTGGCGTCTACAGCCGCATGGACTTCCGCAGCCGCGACCGCTATCGCCACGCCGTCGAGGAGTTGGCGGTGCCAACCGGCGAGGGACAAATGCTGCTCGCGCTGAAGGCCGTCGAGCGCGCACGTCAAACGCACGTGCGGACTCCGGACGCGCACGAGTCGCACGTCGGTTACCACCTGATTGGCCCCGGGCGACGGCAGTTCGAGCGCAGCGTCGCCTGGCAGCCCGATCTCACTCAGCGCGTGCGCAGGTTGTTCTTCGCGTGTGCGACCCCCGGGTACCTCGGCGCGATCGCGACGGGCACGGCGCTGCTCGTCGCCGTCGCCGTCGCCTATGCCTCGTGGCACGGCTGGAGCGGCGCGTCTCTGGTGTTTGTCGCGCTGCTCGCCACCGTGCCCGCAAGCGAGCTCACCATCCAGCTGCTGCAGCGTCTGATCAGCTACTTGATCCCGCCGCGGCGGCTGCCGCGGCTCGAGCTGGACGAGGTGCCTCCGTCGGCCAGGACCATGGTGATTGTCCCCACGCTCTTGGGGAGCGTCGAGCGTGTCGATGAGCTGATCGGGCACCTCGAAGTGCAGGCATTGGGCAACGTCGACCCCCACATCCACTTTGCCGTGCTGAGCGATTTTCTGGACGCGGCGGCCGAGACGATGCCGCATGATGCGGAGATTCTCGAGGCCGCGCGGGCAGGCATCGCCGCGCTCAACGCCCGACACGCGAACGGAGGAACGGACCGGTTCTTCCTCTTCCACCGCCTGCGCCAATGGAACGAGCGCGAAGGGCTGTGGATGGGATGGGAGCGCAAGCGCGGCAAGATCGAGGAGTTCAACCGCCTGCTGCGCGGTGCCACGGATACGAGCTTCACGGTGTGCGTCGGCGACCTCACCGTGCTGCCGGATATCAAGTACTGCATCACGCTCGACAGCGATACCCGGCTTCCACGAGGCGTGGCCCGCGAGCTGATCGGCATCATCACGCACCCGCTGAATCGCGCCACGGTCAACCCGCGGGTCGGCCGCGTCACCGAAGGGTACGGCATCCTGCAGCCGCGCATCAGTGTCACGTTCATGAGCGCCGCGAGCTCGCTGTTCGCGCAGCTCTATTCGGGGCACACCGGCGTCGATCCCTATTCGACGGCGGTCTCCGATACCTATCAGGATCTCTTCGGAGAGGGCATCTTCACCGGCAAGGGGCTGTACGACGTCGATGCCTTCACCGCGTCGCTCGAGGACTCAGTGCCGGAGAATGCGCTGCTCTCCCACGATCTGTTCGAGGGGCTTCATGCGCGCGTCGCGCTCGTGTCGGACGTCGAGCTGGTGGACGAGTACCCCTCGAGCGTCCTGTCCCATGCTCGACGGCAGCATCGTTGGATCCGTGGCGACTGGCAGATCCTCTTCTGGCTGTTCCCGTTTGTGCCGTCACCGCGCGGCCTCAAGCGCAACACGCTGCCGATCATCGGTCGCTGGAAGATCCTCGACAATCTGCGTCGCAGCCTCGTGGCTCCCACGCTCCTGATCCTGCTCGTCGCTGGATGGACCGTTCTGCCCGGTCCTCGCTGGTTCTGGACGATGACGGTGATGGGGGTGGCTGCCTCGCAGCTCCTTCCGGTGATCGCCCGGCTCCTGGTCGGGCCGGGCCGAGCGCAGTCGATTCCGGTGTTCTTCCGCAACCTGCGCCGCGATGCCGCCACCGCGCTGGCGCAGATCTTCCTCAGTCTGACCTTTCTCGCCTTCCACGCGTTCGATACGGCACATGCGATCGGCCTCACCGTGGTGCGCCTCGTGGTCACGAAGCGCCGACTCCTGGAATGGGAAACAGCGGCTGCAACGGCTGCGAAAGCGGCCGGCGCGGTGGGACAGCGTCTGCGCCGTTTCGTTGCCGAGATGGTGGCCAGCCCGATCATCGCCACCGCCGTCGCCCTCGTCATCGTCGCGCGTGAACCGGCTGCGCTTCCCGCCGCGGTGCCGTTTCTCCTGCTGTGGACGATCGCGCCGTTCGTGGCGTATTGGCTCAGCGTGCCGGTGGGTGCGCGCGTTCGGCCGCTCAGCGGGCGCGAGCGAACCGTGTTGCGAAGAACCGCACGCAAAACCTGGCGCTACTTCGACAGGTTCGTCACCGAAGCGGATGCGTGGCTGGTCCCCGACAATTATCAGGAGGACGACGCTCCGAAACTGGCGCGACGCACATCACCAACCAACATCGCGATGAGCCTGCTGTCGACGCTGGCCGCGCATGACCTCGGCTACCTGTCGACCGACGCCCTGCTCCGTCGCGTGAATGCGACGCTGTCGACTTTGGAAAGTCTCGAGCGATATCGGGGGCACTTTCTGAACTGGTACGACACCGCCAGCCTGGCGCCGCTGCACCCGCGGTACGTCTCGACTGTCGACAGCGGCAACCTCGCCGGCGCGCTCATCGCACTCGCGCAGGGGCTTCTCCAGATCGAACAAAGCCCTCAGACGTTCGCGCAACGTCTCGACGGACTGATCGACACAGCAGACATGCTCGCCGCAGCATCCTCGTCGAGCGACGCTCGATCTGGGCCGCGTGAGATCGTCACTGAGATCAATCGCCTCGCGCGCGCCGTCGTCTCGGCTACGCAGACACCCCTGGCCGAAGCCGCGGCGATCCAGAGGCTCGGGCCGCAGCTCGCCCGCGCGGCAGCCAATCTCCCTCCGGAACCCGAGACCGAGATCACATATTGGTGCCGGGCCGTACTCGAGGGAATAGAGCGACTGGCGGTGGAGCAGACGGTGTCCGTGGACTCGCTGCGGCAACTGGCCAATCGCGCGTCGGCGCTCGCCGATGCCATGCACTTCGATTTCCTCTATGACCGGCGGCGGCGCATCTTCTCGATCGGATACCGCCTGGCCGACGCCGAAGGGCCCGGACGACTCGATGCCGCTTTCTACGATCTGCTGGCGTCGGAAGCGCGGCTGGCGAGTTTCCTCGCGATCGCGAAAGGCGACGTGCCGCAGCATCACTGGTTTCACCTTGGACGTCTCGTCACCAACGTCGATGGCCGCGCCACGCTGATGTCGTGGGGCGGAACGATGTTCGAGTACTTGATGCCGCTGCTCCTGATGCGGAACTTCCCGGGAACGCTGCTCGATCAGAGCTGCCGCGCGAGCGTCCGTCGTCAGATCGAGTACGGCCG
>DATBIF010000147.1:0-7261 GCA_036557045.1 Steroidobacteraceae bacterium | reverse complement strand
TCGCGACCGGAGCGGTCTTTCAGGACGACCGCTGCACCCGGCGTTCCCGCGAGCAGCGTGTCGAGCAGACGCTCGAGCCCGCCCCCGCCGCTCCCCGATCCTCGACCGTCCTCCCCCAACCTCCCGATCACCGCGCGGGCGAAATCGGCCGACGGATAGAAGCGCCGCAGCACCGGCTCGAGATGCACGCCGCGCAGCGCGCGCAGCGGCTGTATCTCGGCGCTCGTGAACGGGCCGGCAAACCAGGCATACCGCCGGCGCAGCCCGCGGTCCACGTCGCTCTGTGCGAGTCGAAGTTGGCGAGCGATGACCGCAGCGTCGCGCGCGGGATTCTGCAGCTCGTTGGGAGCGACGCCCACGTGGTACGTCTCCTGCGTGAGTGCGAGACCCAGCCCGTGGCGGTCGTACAACGTGCCGCGGCGCGCATCCAGCACGACGTGCTCGGTGCGCTGCGCCCTGGCCACAGCGGCATATTTGCGCCCCTCGAGCAGCTGCACTTGCGCGGCGCGCGCCAGGAGCGCGAGTAACGCTACACCGAGACCCAGCTCGACGACGCGTAGCCTGACGACGAGTTTGGCCATTACGGCCGGTCTCGTGGTTCAGGAGGTTGGTGAGAGTCTGACGGTGTCGGGATCAGAATGATCTCGGTGTCGGCCGGCAGGCGCAGGCCAAGCTTCTGCGCGCGCGGCAGCAGCATTGCGCGGCTCTGGCCTGTGCGCACGCGCCGCTCGAGATCGGCCCGGCGGCCCTCCAGTGCGGCACGCTCTTCACGCAAGTCTGTCAGGGCGCGCGCCGCGTTGAGCGCGGAGGTCTGCCGCGCGATGACGAGCCACAGCGCCCCCAGCAGCGCGACGAGCCAGACCGCGATCCAGTGACGGCCTCTAAGCTTCATCGCTGGAGACTTTCTCGAACGCCCGAAACTGCGCCGAGCGGGCGCGCGGGTTCGCCGCGACTTCCCGGGCCTCGGGCACGATCGCCTTCTTCGTGAGCACTCGTCCCAGCGGCTTGCCGCGGCACGTGCAGACAGGCTGCCGGGGCGGGCAGATGCACGCTCGGCTCCATTCGCGAAACGCATGCTTCACGATCCGGTCTTCGCCCGAGTGATACGTAATCACACCGAGCCGACCGCCGGGCACGAGGGCATCGCGCAGTGCCGGCAGCGCGGTCGACAGCGTTTCGAGCTCGTCATTCACCGCAATGCGGAGTGCCTGAAACAGGCGCGCGAAGTCCGCGGGGCCGGACCGCGGGCCGAGCACCGCGCGAATGGCGTTCACGAAGTCATCACTGACGCTGAAAGACGCCGAAAGACGCCGGCGGACAATCTCTTTTGCGAGCGCGCGTCCCCGCCGCTCGTCCGCGTAATCGGTAAACACCGCAGCCAAGCGCTCGACCGGCCACGTATTCAAAATGTCGCGAGCTGTCACCCCGGCTCGGGTCATCCGCATGTCGAGCGGCGCCCCGGGCCGAAAAGTGAACCCGCGCTCAAGCGTATCGATTTGATGTGAGCTCACGCCGAGGTCGAGCAGAATGCGATCGGGGTGAAAGGCAACAATGGCGGCAAGGGCGGCAGGGGCGGCAAAGGAGGCTTCGAGATACTGGATGCCGTCGATGCCCAGACGGGATTGGGCCGCCGCAATTGCCGCTGGATCACGATCAACACCGAGGACGGCGGCGCCGAGTTCGCGCAGGATCGCGGCGTGACCGCCGCCGCCGAGTGTCCCGTCGACCGCGCGCGTACCCCCGGTCGCCCATTCTCTGACGGCCTCGGCAAGTACCGGGATGTGATAAGGGGTCGAGGGTGACTCCGACGCGGCCGTGAGCACTCTCCAAAATAAGAAGAACCCCCGCCACTATGGGCGGGGGTTCAAGTCGTCGGGGTACTCAGGCGGGGCTGACGGGGCTCGAACCCGCGACCTCCGGTGTGACAGACCGGCGCTCTAACCAGCTGAGCTACAACCCCAAAAGCCCCTCACAGAGCGCCGGAATATAGACCCGGGGTTAGGTCAATTCAACGCCCGCTACAGCGCCGGCCTGCACTTGAATGCCGCCTGCACCGACGGCTTCGCCTTTTCGTACTGCGCCACGAATCCCAACATCTGGTCCGCCGTCGGCGGGTGGACCCGACGCCCGAGCAGCAGCGCCGCTTTGGTACGCGACAGGCGCTCGAACACCGAACGCGCTTGCGGGCACCGTGCAGCGCCTTTCGCCTTCGTCATATCCTGATACGGGCCGTTGAGTGTGAGAACGGACGAGAGACCATACCAGAAGCTCCCGTTGATGCGCACCTGGTGCTTCGGTCCCAGGGTATCCGAGGCGGTACGGGGCTGGTAGCCGATGATCGAGAGCAGCGAATCGGTCCATTGATAGGCCGCGGGATACGCGCCGACCTGCGCGATCTTCGAGCCGGCCGTCAGCATGATTACCGATGCCGCGAGGCGCTGCGTGGAGTCGCTCGAGGCGAGACCGGGTTTCAGATAGGGTTTCGCCGAATCGATTTTTTGCACAAACGTCGCTCGCAACCGGTTTTGCGCAGCCGTATCGGATTTCGGTATGTGGTTGATAGCCGCAGTATCCCACACCGCTCGATCCACCAGCGTTTTGGCAACCTGCAGGCTGGTGGCGACGTCGTTCGGCTCGATCGCCAGAGCCTTCTTGTAGAAGATCAGCGCTGAATCGGTCTTGCCGGCGAGCTCGTACGCGCCTGCGCGCGCTTTGACATAGCTCGCATTGTTCGGGAAATGCTTCACCGCCGCGCCGGTTATCATCATGAGCGCGGCCGTGTCGGACACCTGCTGTGCCGCACCAATCGCCGGCTTCAAGAACGTGGTGTCGCCACCGAGCGCGGAGTCGTGCTCGAGTTTCGCGACCCATACGTCGCTCGCGCAGCGGAAGTTCGAGACCTCCGTGCAAATCGTGAGCTTGTACTCGAGCAGCTGCTGTTCGCCCGGCATCAACTTCAATCCTTCATCCAGCACGTGCACCGCGCGATCGGTATTGTGGTTCAGCTTGAGCAGCTGCGCGACGCCGAGGCGCTTCTGAACGTTGCGCGGCTCGCCGCAGAGCTGTTGGACATAGGCATCCATAGCCTTCGCCGTATCGCCCTTCTGTTGATAGCCGCTCGCGAGCTTCTCCAACGCGGTCCCGTTGCAGGAATCGCCTTTCAGCGCTTGCTGCGACGCGTAGATCACGCTGTCGATCGGCGCGCGCTGCGCCTCGTGGATCGTCGCGATGCAGAGCCACGCGCCCGTGGAGTTGGGATCGATCTGAAGCGCCTTGTTGGCCGCGCCGCGCGCGCGTGAGAACTGGCCTTTGCGCCGTTCGTCATTGCAATCGCGTACCGGCTCACTGATCCGCACCATCTGCGCAATCCGCTGGGCGATGCCCTCGGCCATCGCCGCCGGTGCTCCCGGGGTTCCGTTCGCTGTCGTGAACCGGCCCGCGATTCCCGACGAACCGATATCGTACACCTGCACGTCCGCGCCCTGCTTCGCATAATCGCCGTGGACGTAGGAGTGCACCTGGAGGAACCGCGCGAGCTGCTTCGCCTGCTGCTCATCGAGCAAGCCGTTGCACGCGAATCCCGACTGACCGAGCGCCTCGCACAGCTTCGCTTTCGTCACGACCATGACTTTGCTCTTGACGAGCTGATTGACGCGGTCGCGAACGGCGTCAGACAACGCGATGGCGGCCGCCGAGTCGGCCGGCGTGTTCCACATGAGGGGCAGGATCAGCAATCGTTCGGTCGGCTGTGCCGGCGCGGCTAGCTGCTGCGCGCGCGCCGTCATCATAACCCCGAGCGTCAGCCCCACTGCGTATTGAAGCGCTCTCACCGTGTTCGTTCCTCCGTTACGGGCTGCTACACCAATGGGCGAAGAGGGATTCGAACCCCCGACATCCTGCGTGTAAGGCAGGCGCTCTGAACCGCTGAGCTATTCGCCCGTGCCATGGGGGAGCGGAGGTGCTAGAGGGCCAGGCCTACTGGGAACAGAATGCAGTAGCCCAGCACCAGCAGCACCGGCGCGAGCGTCGTGGATCCCTTCGACAGCAACCAATACCCAAGCGCCAACGAAACGAGTGCGCAACCGAGAGCGATGTAGTTCTTCGGGCCGAAGCGGAGGCGCGAGCGTGTGAGTGTTTGGTCTGGCATTTAGGGGCTGGAGTCTATTCGGTAATCTCAAGCTCGTCAAGCAGTTGGCTTCCATCCGACTCTCCGGCGGCTTGTTCGAGCGCCGCCCGCTTCCGGCGGTCCCGGCGGCGCCGCATCACGACGAGTGCGACGAGCAATGCGCCGAGTGCCAGCCAGGAGAAGCCCATCGCCGCCAGCCACGACAGCCAGCCGTAGCGCGACCCGACATCCTTTTGCCAACGGAGCTCAAAGTCTCCTTCAGTGACGTGATACGTGGCGCGCAGAGCGGCATCGAACGATTCCGCGCTCGGAAGATTGGCCAGCAGCGGCGTCAGCCCGCGTTCCCCGCCCCAGCGCTGCAGCAGTAGCACAGCCGTCGTCGCAAGGGCGTAGCCGCTCTCCGCGTCGCCACGATCGCCGCGCAATGCGCGATCAATTTCGTCGAGATCCATATGCACGCCCCGCGCCAGTTGCCAGTTCAGCTGGAGCGCATCCAGGCGATCCCACTCCTGGGCAGCCACGGCCGCATATCCCTCCTCGAACCAGAGCGGGACATGCCGTCGCACGTGCCAGCGCAGCGCGAGATGCGCGAGCTCGTGCCGCAGGGCGACGGTTGCGCGGTTGGACGGTTGGACGGTGAGCAGGACGATCGTGCCGGCGTCGGGAAAAGCCGCGCCTTCACTCCACAGCGGCAGCCGCCCGCGTGTGAGCGAGTCATAACGCGCGCGCGTCGGCGCGAGAATGAGGTGAATCGGACGATCACCGGGCATGGGACCGATGCCGGGGAAATTGCCTGCGTCATCGGCGAGCTCCGCCAACGCCGTCGCGAGGCCCTGCTGGCTCGGCCAGGCGACCGCGGTCACACGCCCAACGGTGACGGCGACGGGGGTGGAAGACGGTGGGGACGACAAGCCCTGCAGCAGCAGAGCGCAAAGAGCTAGTCTCGCGGCGGCTCCTCGCCCTTGGCGACAAGCTCCAGCATTTCCTGACACCGCTTGCCCCAGGGGTTGAACTTGTTGGCCTTGAATCCATCCTGCCACGTGGACTTCGCCTTCTCCTGATCGCCCGCGAACCAGTGCGCGCGCCCCAGCTCGTAATACGCTTCGATCAGGTTCGGCCCCAACTTGAGCGTCTTCTGGAAGAACGTCTCCGCATCCTCGTACATCTCGCGCTGCAAATACACGAGGCCGAGATAGAAGTGCGCGTACAACGTCGCCTTCTTGTCGTTGTCCAGCCGGATGGCCTTGGAGAGGTGCTCGATCGCCTCGCCGAAGATCTGCTTCTTGAGGCAGATGTAGCCGACGTTGATTCGCGCGAGCGAGTTCGCCGGCTCTTTCATCAGAACCTTCTGGAACGTGCCGAGCGCATCATCGTAGTCCTCGTGCAGCATCTGCGCCCAGCCCAGCAGCGACTCGGCCTTGGTCTCGCCGGGTGAGAGTTGCAGCGCCTTGGCAAGCGCCTGAATCGCACCGGCATGATCGCCAAGCGAAATGAGACTCCACCCTTTTTCGATGAACGTGGAGGCGCCGATGTGATCGGCGTGCATCGCGGGCCGCTCGCCGGTGAACACCGGCGCCGCGGCCTGCTTGGTATCGGGGGTGAGCTGCTTATACCGATCGACGAGCTGGCGGATGTCCTCCTTCAACTGCGTCAGCTCACCCAGTTGCCCGTCGACCTTCTTGAAGAACGCGATGATCTCGCGCTTCGTGGCTTCGCGCTCGGCGCTGCCCCCGGCCGGGCCGGAAGCGGCACCGTCGAGCTTCCTCGCGATGGCGTCGTATTCCCGGCGCAGCGTCTCGACCGGTGATTCGTCCGTCATGTGGCTCCCTGCAGGGCCAGTTTCTCTTGCGAGTTGAGCAGCTTGTTCGTATTCAGCACGACAATCGTGCGGCCATTCTGCACGACCAGCCCGGCGATGTATTCTGCCGCGAGCCCGCGCACGATGCCGGGGGGCGGCGTCACAGCCTGGGCCGCTACCTGCATCACCTCGGTCACCGCATCGACGATCACGCCGATCTTGCCGCCGTCGAACTCGAGAATGACCGTCCGAGTGTCCTCGCGGAGCGGCGCGGCCACACCGAAACGCTTGCGCAGATCCACGAGCGGCACGGCGCTTCCCTGGTATTGCAGCACGCCTTCCAGAAACTCCGGGGCCTTGGGCAGCGGCGCCGGCGCTTCGTACCGCAGAATCCGCTCGACCTGAAAGATGTTGAAGGCGAAATCCTGGCCGGCCACCTTGAACGTGACCAGTTGGACGTCGTCGCCGCCGGCACTCGAGATCGTGCTCATGTGATGCGATCACTGAGGGCATCGAGATCGAGGATCGGCACCAGCCCGCTCTCCTGCTTGGCGACGCCTGCGGCCCACGGCAGCGATTGCCCGCGCGGCACCGGCAGCGGCTGCTCGCGCACAACGGCATCGGCATCATCCACCTCGAATGCGACCTGGCGATTTCGCGCGCCGCTGCCGAGCTCCACGAGCACGACGGTCCGCAAGACCGCCTCCCCGACAGCTGGAGCCTCGCGACCGGTGAGCAACGCGCCGAGGTGAATGAGCGGCACGAGACGGCCGCGCAGCGGCGTCAGACCGCGAATGGACGGGAGCTTGCGCGGGACCTGCAATACTTCCGTCGTGTCGCCTACTTCGAGCACGCGAGCGACCGGGAGGCCGTAGGGCTTGCCTTCGGAACGCACGAGCAAGTAGCCCTTCATCGGATTCCCTTACGCACCAGCTCGACGGCCACCCGCTCGGCGATTTGCGCGAGCGGTAGCACCGCATCGACGCCGCCCGCCTGCACCGCGGCCCCCGGCATGCCATGGATCACCGATGTCTCGCGGTCCTGGGCGAAGCCAGAGCCGCCGGCGTCCTTGATCGCGCGCAGGCCGCCGGCGCCGTCGCGGCCCATGCCGGTGAGCACGACGCCAACACTGCGAGCGCCGTACACTTCGGCGATCGAGCGAAACAGCGGATCGGCCGCCGGCCGGACACCCCAGAGCGGGGGTGATTGGTCGAGCGCGATTACCGGACCGTCGGGAGCAGAGCGCACCCGCATATGATAATCGCCCGGGGCCACGTATGCCGTATCGGCCACGATCGGCACGCCGTCGTCCGCCTCGACGACCCGCAGCGCGCTCA
>DATBIF010000146.1:0-15165 GCA_036557045.1 Steroidobacteraceae bacterium | reverse complement strand
CACGGGCACGTCGAGCGCGCGCTGGCCGATGTGCTCGACCACGCGCAGGCCCTCGCCGTCGGGCAGGCGCCAGTCGGTGAGGCACAGGTCGAACGGCTCGCGATCGAGCAGGCGTATCGCCTCGCTCACGTTTTCGGCGCGCGTGGTATCGAGTCCCATGCGCGAGAGGGTGAGCTCGAGCAGCTCGAGCAGGTCGGGTTCGTCGTCGACGACGAGCACCTTGGGTTGACCGCGTGCTTTTCTGGACATTGGGTTCGTTTGGATCGGGGCCCGGCGAATTCTAAGGCTTTGCGGGCTGCGTGGGAGTCAGCGCGCGCTTCATGGTCAGGCGGAAATGCGCGCCGGGGCTCTTGGGGAGCAGCTCGAGCGCCGCGCCGTTGGCGTCGGCCAGCTCGCGCGCGATGTACAGGCCGAGCCCGGTACCGCCGGGCCGCGTGGTGAAGAACGGCTCGAAGATCTGGCCGCGCAGCTCCGCCGGGATGCCGGGGCCGTCGTCGTCGAGCTCGCAGATCACCGCGTCGCCCATGTAGCCCGCGCGGGCCATGATGCGGATGCTGCCTTCCTTCTTCTGGCAGTGCTGCCACGCGTTGCGCACGAGGTTCCACACGATCTGGTTCAAGTGCCCGCGGTCGAAGATCGCCAGCAGCTCGTCCGCCACGATGATCACCACGCCGCCCTGCGGGATGTTCTCCGCCTGGACGATCTCCTCGCACAACGAGTGCATGAACTCGCCGAGCGGGATCACCTCCGGCTGCTGGCGATCGCGCCGGTTGAGCTGCAGCACCTCGCCGACGATGCGGTCGATGCGCTTGGCGTTGTTGCGGATCATGATCAGCAGGCGCTGGCCCTCCGGTGCGACCGCGCGATCCTCTTCCAGCAGCTGCGCCGCCTGGTTGATCGCCGACAGCGGATTGCGCACTTCGTGCGCGATCGACGCGGTGAGGCGTCCCATCGCGGCGAGCTTCATCTGCTGCGCTTCGCTTTGCGCGCGGCCGAGATCCTCGAGATAGATCAGCGTTCCGCCGTTGAGCCCCGAGCCGATGCGCACCAGCCGCACGCGCAGCAGGCGCTGCGTCGCCTCGACCTTGAACGGCCGCAGCGGCTCGGTGAAGTCCTCGTTCCAGCGCCGCCAGTAGTCGTGCAGGGTGGTCGAGAATTCGGCGAGGCGCATGCCGCCGCGCATGCGGCCGAAGCCGCCGAGCAGGCGCGTCACCTGCGCGTTGTGGCCGCGCACCACGCCGTTCAGGTCCACGACGAGCACGCCGTCCTGCATGTCCTGGATGATGAGGCGGTTCACCTGCTCGAGGTTGGCGACGTCGATGCCGCGCTGCGCGGCGAGGTCTTCCGAAGCCTTGGTGTAGCGCCCGAGCGCGACCGCGGTGCCGACGGTGGCGAAGTAGCCGAAGCCGATCAGTCCTGTCTGGAACAGCTCCGCCGCACCGACGTTGCCGCCGACCGAGCGCCACGTCTGCAGCCCGAGCAGGGCCATGGTCGCGAACGCGGCGTGGAAGAAGCCCGTCTGCGTGCGCAGCAGCCAACCGCTCGCCGCGAGCTGCGGGAACAGCAGGATCGGCAGCGGCGCGCCGGTACTGCCGCCCGCCACCATGACGAGCCCCAGGAAGAAGATGTCGCCCGAAAGCAGCGCGAGCAGGGTGGTCGCAAGCGGCAGCGGCAGGCGCTCGTGCTGCACCCACCAGAACGCCGCGAGGCCGAACAGGAAATAGATCGCGGACGCCGTGAGGAACGCGTTTGGCGCCGCGACGCTGAGGATCTTGAGATCGAACAGCAGCGCCATGCCGAGCAGCACCGCGCCGCACACCGCGCGATACAGCGCGACGATCCACAGGATGCGCCGCGCCGAATCGGTGATCGACAACGGCAGCGTCGGCGGCTCGAACGGCGGTATGGCGGGCGAAGGCTGGGTGGCCATGGCGTCAGGCGGGCAAGCGGCCGCTCGAGCCGGCCAGTTGCCCGATGCGCATTGTGCAGCAACACGCCGCGTTCCGGTGCCCCTTGCGGGCGGGCGGCTCAGCCCTTGCCCGCACCCGAATGCGCGCAGCTCGGCTGACCGCAATGGAAGCCGTCCGGCAGCGCACGGGCCTCCGAGCGCGGCAGGAATACGCCGCACTTCACGCAGCGGACCATCGGGGCGGGCGACTGCGTCGACTTGTCCCTCGGCCGCGACGATCGGTTGCGTGCTTTCGCGACATTGACGAGGCGCAATACCAGCAGCACTCCGAAGAACAGCACCAGCCAGAAGATGATCTTGCCCATGGCCGTTCAGAGCACCTTGCCCGGATTGAGCAGCCCGCGCGGATCGAGCGCGTCTTTCACGCGCTGCATCAAGTCGATCTCCACGCCGGATTTGTAGCGGCGAAGCTCGTCGCGCTTGAGCTGCCCGATGCCGTGCTCGGCACTGATGCTGCCGCCCGCGGCGACGACGAGATCGTGCACGACGCGGTTGGCGAGCGGCGTGTTTTCCATGAACCGCTGAGCGCTCCGGCCTTCGGGTGCCGAGAGGTTGTAGTGCAGGTTGCCGTCGCCGAGATGGCCGAAGACCACGAAGCGCACGCCGGGAAGTGCGCCGGCCAGCGCGCGCTCCGCATCGTCGAGGAATTCCGGAATGGCGGACACCGGCAGCGCGATGTCGTGCTTGATGTTGGGACCTTCGCGGCGCTGCGCCTCGCTCACGTTCTCGCGCAGCGCCCACAATCGCGCCGCCTGGTCCTGCGACTGCGCGATGGTCGCGTCGCGGATCACTTGGCGCGTGGCCGCCTGCTCGAGCACGCTCTCCATCAGCTGCGCGAGCGGCGCGTCGGCGGCGCTGTCGTCGGCCTGCAGCAGGGCGTACCAGCGATGGCCGGGCAGGGGATCGGCGGATCCCGGATGATGATGCTGCGACAGCTTCAGTGCGAGTTCGCCGATCAGCTCGAATCCCACCAGGCGGTCGCCGAGCATGCCCTTGGCGAGGCGCAGCAGCGCGATGGCGCTCGCCACGTCGTCGGTCGCGGCCAACGCGGTGACGCGTGTGCGCGGCACCGGGAAGAGCTTCAGCACCGCGGCGGTGACGATGCCGAGCGTGCCTTCCGCACCGATGAACAGCTGCTTCAGGTCGTAGCCGGTGTTGTCCTTGCGCAGGCCGCGCAGCCCGTCCCAGACCTGTCCGTCGGCGAGCACGACTTCGAGGCCCAGCGACAGCTCGCGCGCGTTGCCGAAGCGCAGCACCGCCGTGCCGCCCGCATTGGTGGAGAGATTGCCGCCGATGGTGCAGCTGCCTTCCGACGCGAGCGAAAGCGGAAACATCATGCCGTGCTCGGCCGCGGCTTGCTGGACGCGCGCGAGCGGCGCGCCGGCTTCGACCGTGATGGTCGCGTTCTCGGCGTCCACGGCGCGCACGCGATGCATGCGCGTCAGCGACAGCAGCACGGCGTGCCCGCCGCTGTCGGGAGTGGCACCGCCGCACAGTCCCGTGTTGCCGCCCTGAGGCACGATCGCGACACCGCGTTCGGCGCACAGGCGCACGACGGCCGCCACTTCGGCAGTCGTGCCGGGACGCACCACCGCGACCGCGCGGCCGCGGTAGCGCCCGCGATGGTCGACGATATAGGGCTCGATGTCCGGCGCCGAGCGCAGCACCTGCGCCGCGCCGGCGATGTCGTCGAGCCGCGCGAGCAGTGTTGCGTGGTCGTTCACCATGGCGCACGATATTAGCGCACCCTCACCCACGACCCGCGCCGCGTTTGCGCGTGAGGAGTCCGCATGGCCGAACCGCCCAAGCCGCCCAAGTCGTCCAAGTCGCCGCCGCAACAGGCGCCGTTTCCCTTTACGCCCCAGGACGCGATGTCCTTCATGCAGCGCATGTGGAATCCGTTCGGTGTCGCGATTCCGGGGTTCGGTGCGCCCGGCGTGCCGCCGCCTCAGAGCGGTGCGGCGCCCGCAGCCGCACCGATGATGCCGTTCGCGAATCCCGCGATGATGTTCGCCGCGCTCGATCCCGCGGAGGTCGAGCGCAAGATCGGCGAGCTGCGCATCATCGAGGGCTGGCTGAAGATGAGCCTCGACATGATGCAGATGAGCATCAAGACGATGGAGCTTCAGAAGGCATCGCTGGAGGCGATGCGCGGCACGCCGGGCGGCAGCGCCCCGCCACAGGGGAAGTAACCGCCGCACGCGAGCGCTACTGCCCGTTGCCAACCTGCCACAGCAGGAACGCGAACTCGTCCGCTGTTTCCTCGATCGCCTGCTGCTTGGTCGAGCCGAAGCCGTGCCCGCCGGCGAAGTCGACGCGCAGCAGCACGGGATGACCGCTGCCGCCGAGGCCTGCGTTCACGGCCTGAAGGCGCGCGGCCATCTTGCCGGGCTGCCACGAATCCACGCGCGGGTCGTTGTATCCGGTCGTGAACAGCGCCGCCGGATACACGACCCCGTCCTTGACGTGGTGATACGAGCTCATCGCGTAGAGCGTGCGGAATCCCGCTTCGGTGGTCACCGTGCCGAATTCGGTGATGTTCGAAGGACCGTTGGAGGTGAGCTCGTTGCGCAGCAGATCGTGCACGCCGACCTGGCTCACCACCGCGCGGAAGAGGTCGGGACGCGTGACCATCGCGCCGCCCACCGCGATGCCGCCGGCGCTGCCGCCGACGATGGCCAGATGTGCGGGGCTGGTCCATTTTTCGCGCACGAGGGCTTCCGCGGCTGCGATGAGATCGAGCCAGGTGTTCGGCTTGTTGGAGAGGCGTCCGGCCTCGTGCCACGCCTTGCCGAACTCGCCGCCTCCGCGCACGTGCGCGACCGCGAACACTCCGCCGCGCTCCAGCCAGGCGAGCAGGCTCGGCCAGAAGTACGGCTCCTGGCTGAGACCGTAGGCACCGTAGGCGTCGAGCAGGAGCGGCGCCTCGCCGTTGCGCGTCACGCTGCGCGCGTAGACGATAGACACGGGCACCTCGACGCCGTCGTGGCTCTTCACCAGTATGCGCGTGGCCTCGACGCCGCTGAAATCGACGTGCGAGGGCGGTTGCAGCGACAGCTTCACGAGCGCGCCGTTGCCCGGCTGCACGGCGTAGTACGCCGGCGCATGGGTCCATCCGGCGAGTCGAACCAGTGCGCCCGCGCGCATCGGATCGGTCACGCGCGCCTCGATCGTGCCTTCGAAGGGCAGGGCGATTTCCGTGGCGCGCGCGACTCCCGCGGTCTTGGGCAGCGCGGCGGGGGCGCGCCTGGACTTCGAGCCCTTGCCCGATTTGGGGTGCGGCAGCTTCACGTTGAATTCCAGGCGGAGGAGGCGCCCGTAGCCGCCGTCCATCTGCTGCACGTACAGCGCGTCCTTGGCCACCGAGAGGCCGGTGATGACGCGCGGGCTTTCCGGCACGACGACCCCGGCGCGATCGAGCGCCAGCGGCTGGGCTTCACCCAGCGACCAGCGCACCACACGGTAGCGCGGTGCCTGCGCGTTGCTGACGAGGTAGATCCATTCGCCGCGCACGTCGAACGCCGTGACGCCATCCTGCACGCTTGCGATGCGCCGCCACGGCGTATGCGGCAGCCCGACCTGCGCGAGCGGTGCTGCATACAGCGTCAGCTCGTTCTCGTTGCCGTGCTCGACGATCGCGATGGCGAACGATGAGAGATACGAGCGCACGCGTACGGTGTCGTCGGGATCGAGGGCGATGGAGGCATCGACTCCTTGCCCGAAGACGAGGCGGTCGGGACCGGCGAAGTCGCGCATGTAGACGTGACCGTTGCGGAATTTCTCGACGGCGTCTTCGCCCGGCTTGAGGGCGTTGAGCTGCGTGTAGAACAGCGCGCCGCTGTCGATGCGCCAGCTCGCCGGGTCGCCGATGTCCATGCGCGGCACCGGCTCGCCGACCTCGCGGCCACTCGCGACGTCGAGCACGCGCAGCGTCGCGTCCTCGCTGCCGCCGAGCGAGATGCCGAACGCGATGCGCTTGCCGTTGGGCGACGGAATGTAGAAGCTGATCGCCGCCGGCTGGCCATTGGCATCGAACCGGGCAGGGTCCACGAGCAGCCGCTCGGGCCCGTCGACACCGGCACGCACATAGAGATCGAAGCGATCCTGCTGCGGCCCGCGCTTTTCGTAGAACAGCAGCTCACCGCCCCACTGCACGTTTGCAACGCGCTCGTCGGCGCTGGCGAGCGCGGCGATGCGATCGCGCAACGCCGCACGCCGGGGCAAGGCGTCGAGCACCGAGCGCGTGTAGTCGTTCTGCGCGGCGAACCAGTCGTGCACATCGGGCGCGCGCAGGTCCTCGAGCCAGCGGTAGGGATCGAGTACGGTGGTGCCGAAATACGTGTCGGTCGCCGGCTCGATGCGCGTTTCGGGCGGCTGCGTGGCGAACGCCGTGGCGCAACACAGTGCAAGTGCCGCAAATGCGATGCGACGCACGAGTGCGGTTGCCGTCATGGCGACAGCCAGCGCATGCGACGCGCGATGGCTTCCTCGCCGGGCTTGTCCTGCAGCGTCAGATAGCAGGTGTCGAGCGGCGGCTCGGCAAGGACGACGGTGTGCTCGCCGAGCTCGTCGCGGCGAAATGCGTGCACGCGCAGCGCGTCCCCCGGCGCGCGGCGCTCGAGGAGCACGCGCAGCGAGTCCACGTTGGCCTTGAGGCCGTCGAGCGCGACGAGCTGGTCGCCTCCTGCAAGGCCCGCACGTTCTGCCGCGCCCCCGGAGTAGACGCTCAAGAGCTTCATGTCGGCGCCGACTTTCGCATCCAGCGCGCCGCGTGGCAGACTGGCGCTCGCGGGCTTGCCGCCGCGGTCGGTCGCATTCTGTGCCGTGCGCAGGTGGTAGTCGATGCCGAAATCCGCGAGCCACGCATCGAGCGGCGGATCTTCCGTGCCGTGGACGTAGCGTGCAAAGAAGTCGCGCAGGTCGCGTCCGGCGACTTCCGACGCGATGCGCTCGATGCCGTCCTCGGGGACGCCGACGCTGCGCCCGCCGTAGCGCTCCCACAGCGCGCGCATGACGTCGTCGAGCGAGCCCGCGCGCTCGCGCCGCAGCGTGAGATCGAGCGCGAGCGCAACCAGGGAGCCTTTCACGTAGTAGCTCACCACCGCGTTGGGCGTGTTCTCGTCCGGACGGTAGAATTTGATCCAGGCATCGAAGCTCGAGTCGGCGATGCTTTGGCGGCGGCGTCCCGGGGTGCGCAGCACCGTGGTGATCGCGCGGCCGAGCAGCTCCAGGTAGCGCGCCGGCTCGATCACCCCGCTGCGCGCGAGCGCGAGATCGTCGTAGTACGACGTGATGCCTTCGAAGGCCCAGAGGAGCCGCGTATAGTTTTCGCGCGTGAGGTCGTACGGCGTGAAGGCCGCCGGCTTGATGCGCTTGACGTTCCAGCTATGGAAGTATTCGTGGCTCGCGAGCCCGAGCAGGTTCAGGTATTCGTCGCCGATGGCCGGCACGCCGCGCGCGGGCAACTCGTCGCGGCGGCAGATGAGGCTCGTGCTCGATCGATGCTCGAGGCCGCCGTATCCGTCCCCGACCGCGGTGATCTGGAACAGATACCGGTCGAACGGCGGCCGCGCGCCGGGTCCGTCGAACAGCTCGATGTGCCAGCGGCACACCCGCGCGAGATCGGAAGCGAGCCGGTCGAGATCCGCGTCGTGGCGGCCCGTCACCGCGATCTCGTGCGCCACGCCGCCGGCCTCGAAATGCGCGAGCGCGAAGTCGGATATCTCGACCGGATGATCGATGAGCGCTTCATAGCTGTCGGCGCGATAGCGTCCGAAGCCGTATGCGGGGGCGCCGTCCGAAGGCAGCGTGGTCGCGACACGCCATTGCGCGAGGCCGGGATTCGCGGGCGGCTCGATTTGCACCTCGCAGGGACGAGTGGCGCGGCCGTCCGGGCACAGGAACACGCTGCCGCCGTTGAAGTAGCCGCGCCGCGAGTCGAGATAAGCGGTTCGCACCGAGACATCGTAGGCGTAGATTTGCGCGACGACGGTCAGCGGCCCGGTGCACGGCGCGGCCCGCCAGGTGCCCTTCGTCTCCTTGGCGATCGCGACGGCGCCTTGCGGGTTCTCGGCGCGCACGCCCATGAAGTGGCGCGCGAACTCGCGGATCAGGTAGCTTCCGGGAACCCAGGCCGGCAGCGTGAAGCGCTGGCCCTGCGGATCCGGATCGTCGACCGAGCATGCGACCTCGAACAGGTGCGCGTTGGGTTCGAGCGGCGTGACGCGGTAACGGGTGGGGCGAGCGGAAAGATCCAAATGATTCGGCGAGAGTTGGCGCCCCGGAGACGAATCGAACGTCCGACCTGCCCCTTAGGAGGGGGCTGCTCTATCCACTGAGCTACCGGGGCCTGTCGGACGATTCTACCGAAAGCGCGCGGTGCGCTTGCGGCGTTCGACGGGCGCTTTCGAGCGGTGATCGATGATCGCGTGGCTGACCGACGATGCGCCGTTCCCACCGCTCGAGCGCGCGCTCGACGAGCCGAACGGCCTCCTCGCCGCAGGCGGCGACCTCGGCACGCGTCGCCTCGTGTCGGCGTACCGGCGCGGCATCTTCCCCTGGTACAGCGAGGGTCAGCCGATCCTGTGGTGGAGCCCCGACCCGCGCATGGTGCTGTACGTCGACGAGTTCAGGACGTCGCGGTCGCTGCGCAAGCGCATCCGGCAGGGCGTGTTCGAGTTGCGCGTCGACACCGCTTTCCGGGCGGTCGTCGAATCCTGCGCGGCGGCGCCGCGCTCGGGCCAGTACGGCACGTGGATCACGCCGGCGATGATTGCCGCGTACGTCGAGCTGCACCGCGCCGGCTACGCGCACTCGGTCGAAGCATGGCAGGCCGGCGAGCTCGTCGGCGGTCTCTATGGGCTTTCGCTCGGGCGCGTATTCTTCGGCGAATCGATGTTCGCGCAGCAGACCGATGCATCCAAGGTCGCCTTGACGGCGCTGGTCGCGATATTACGCGCGCGCCGCACGCCGCTGATCGATTGTCAGCAGGAGACGTCGCATCTGGCCACGCTCGGTGCACGACCGATTCCCAGGCGTGCATTTGCAGCTCATCTGGCCGAATTGATAAACTCCAACGATCCACCGTCCGAATGGCCGCGCGGCACCTTCGCGCCACCGTCGTGAGCAAGCTTAACGACCTGCCGCTCGCATCGCTGCAGTTCTACGCGACGGCGCCTTATCCGTGCAGCTACCTGCCCGATCGCGCCGCGCGATCGCAGGTCGCCACACCGAGTCACCTCATCGACGCGCGCGTCTACAGCGAGCTCGTGCGCCTGGGATTTCGCCGCAGCGGCGCGTTCACGTACCGCCCGTATTGCGATCACTGCAGAGCGTGCGTTCCCGTGAGGGTACCGGTGGCCGCGTTCAAGCCCAACCGCAGCCAGCGTCGCGCGCTGCGGCAGCACGAGAGCCTGACGGCCGTCCGGCGGGAGCTCGCCTACGACAGCGAGCACTACGCGTTGTATCTGCGCTACCAACGCCACCGCCATCCGGGCGGCGGCATGGACCAGGACAGTCGCGAGCAGTACCAGCACTTCCTCCTGCACAGCAACGTGGCGACGGACCTCTACGAGTTCCGGCAGGACGGCCGGCTGCGCATGGTCAGCCTCGTCGACCGGCTGCTCGACGGGCTCTCATCGGTCTACACGTTCTTCGAGCCCGGCGAGTCCGGGTCCGGCTTGGGCACGTTCAGCATCCTGTGGCAAATCCAGCAATGTCAGGCACTTAGCCTGCCGTACCTGTATTTGGGCTACTGGATCGCGGAAAGCAGGAAGATGGCGTACAAGGCGTGCTTCCGGCCGATTGAGGGGTTTGTGGCGGGCGCCTGGCACGCACTTCCGAACACCCTGTAGACGACAGTTTGGGCTAGACATCTCGTCGCGCCCGCCATCGTCATAGTGGAGGCGTCACGCGCCATGGCTAGCGCTAGGCCAGATTGTTGCGTACATTTAGGCCGAAGCGCGGTCCGCGCTGACAAATTCTACGGGGAGCAAACATGAACGCAATCGTCGACTTTCCAGTCTTTGACGCGCGGGCAAAGTATGAAACGCTGCAGTTGGAATACGTCCGCGACTTGAACGCATTGTTTTCTTGGATGACTCCCTCAACGCGGGCTTGTTTTTCGTCGAAGATGTTGCATGAAATAGAGGCCGCTGAAAGTCTGGTGGAGACGCACCAGGGCCACATCTTCGACGGCCGCCAGCAGACGAAGCTCGACTATGTGATCTTTGGCAGCAAGACGCCGGGCGTTTTCAATTTGGGTGGCGACTTGGAGATGTTTACCGGCGCCATTCTGCGCCGGGATCGCGACTCGATCCGGTATTACGCGAAGCTCTGCATTGATAACGTATACCGCCGTCACACTGGGTTCGGCGCTGGTGTAATGACGATTGCCTTGGTTCAAGGGAAAGCACTCGGTGGCGGGTTCGAATGCGCGCTTGCGTGCGATTACATTTTCGCCGAGCGCAGTGCGACGTTCGCACTGCCTGAGGTCTTGTTCAATTTGTTTCCCGGAATGGGGGCAATGTCCTTCTTGACGCGGCGCGTCGGGCTACGTCGAGCAGAAGAGATATGCCTTAGCGGCGAGACGTACTCGGCGCGAGAAATGCACGAAATGGGCGTAGTGGACCACCTTGTCGATGATGAATCGGGCTTGGCGGCTGTTCGTTCATTCATCGGCGGTCGACAAAGGCGCTCAAACGCCGCGCGTGCCATCGCCCAAGCGCGCGCACTCGTGAACCCGATTCCGCGCAGCGAGCTTAACGGAATCGTCGATGTTTGGGTCGACGCAGCACTTCGACTGGACGCCAAAGATCTTCGAATGATGGCAAGGCTCGTGCGCGCCCAGGATCGACTTGCGTCGGTGACGAGCGACGACGCGACCGTTGAAAGGTTATTCGCTGAGCCGCTGTCACGAGCGGCAAACGGTTAACTGCTCACCACTTTTGCGGTCTGCGTGATATGCATTTGGAGGCTCACAGACGTTTCGTCGAAGCAACGCTGGAGACGTACCAGCGTTGCTAGGGCGGCGTCGCGTCGTCCGTCGAGCGCGTGTTTCTCTAGCTCAAGGCAGAATGCCGCTAACCGAGCGGCTCCGATACCTAAAGCCGCACCTTTGATTGCGTGCGTTATGTCGGATACTCGGGCCAATTCGGAGGCGTTCAAGACGTCGGTCAGCGATTGCAGCAATCTTGTGAGGTCGTTGCTGAACCCGAGCACAAGACGCGATAAGAACTGCGAATCACCAGCTATGCCCCGTAGCTCATCGAGCCGCTTTTCATCGAGGAGCGGCGTGGCAACAACTCGCAAGTCATGAATGTCGCCGGTCCGTTCGACCGCAGTGGTCTGCTGAGACGAACTCCATTCTGCATTACGCGCGCGGCGAGCCATACGGTCGATGGTCTGTAGCAGCGACCCTGCGTCGTAAGGCTTACCAATGAATTCATCTGCCCCAGCTCTTCGCGCCCTTTCGCGCGCATCGGCTGTCACGGAGGCAGAAAGAATCATGATCGGCAGCCGTATGTTCGTGGGTTCCATCGCACGGATAGCTTTTGTGACTTCAAGCCCGTTGCGTTCGGGCATATTGAAATCGAGGATTGCCACGTCAGGCTGACTCGCCTCGTACAGGTCTAGAGCCGCTTCTCCGTCATCCGCGAGGAGTACGCGGTGACCAGCCTTTTCAAGCAGCTGCTTCACAATCTCTTGGTTTGTCGCGTTGTCTTCGGCGACCAGGATATTCAGGCTTTGCCGCTGCTCTTCAAGGATTGTGCGAAGTTCAATGACCTGGCCAAGTGGCCCTCCCTTCGACGTAGCTGCGTGAACAGCGTTGTGCAAATGCACTGGCGGGGCGTTGGAATCCACCACACTTACCCCTTCGATTTGAAGTAGCTGTGTGGCGGCATTTGCAAAGTTATTGGCTGAAGCCACGTACACCAACGCGGTGGCGCCGTTTCGACTGTCTCCCGACAAGCGCGTGAATAATCGATTGGCTTTCACCATGTCGCCACAGAAGAAGAGCGCGGATACAGTCTGTCCCTCACGGTGAAGCGCTTGCAGTGAGTCGTCGATGGCCAGTTCAGATACCAACCTGAAATCGCGAAACGCTGCACCCACCATTTTGAGCACACGCGCCTGCTCACCTTCGCTAGCTACTATGAGCGCCAATCCTTGACTGGATGGCCCCGTGCTCGCCTCAGCAAACAACAACGGCACTTCAAGCCAAAAGGTGCTTCCAACTCCAACGGTGCTCGTTAGCCCGATCGAGCCACCCATGAGCTCGACGAGCTGCTTCGCGATGGTCGTGCCAAGCCCTGTCCCGCCATACCGCCGCGTCGTTGAATCGTCAGCTTGAACGAAGCGTTCGAAGATCCTGGCTTGGGCCTCTTTCGGAATTCCGATGCCGGTGTCGCGTACTTCGAACCGGAGCGCGACACCATGGGATGTGAGCGACTTCAGCGTGACACTTAATTCTACCGATCCACGCTCAGTGAACTTGATGGCGTTCGATACGAGGTTAAGCAGCACCTGCGCCAGATGATGCGAATCTCCTCGCAACCGATAATCAATACCAGGATCTACCAAGGCCGAAAGAGCGAGACCTTTGTTCTTGGCGTGCGGTCGGAGAAGACTGATGATGCTATTCATCACGCCGTGCAAGTCGAAATCGGCAATCTCTATCGTGAGGCGACCCGCTTCAATCTTGGAAATATCGAGGACGTCGTCAACCAGCCCGCGAAGAATGCCAACAGAATGCTGCAACAGCCTCATCAGCTCGGATTGCCGGGCATCGAGATTCGTTGTTCGAAATAGCTCGATTGCACCGACGACCCCATTGAGCGGCGTGCGCATTTCATGGCTCATGTTTGCCAGAAATGTCGTCTTCGCCTTGTTTGCTTCCTCCGCCTTTGCGCGTGCCTGCTCGATACGCTCGAGCAGTGTCGAGACATAGAGCGGCAGCACGACAAGTGCCACCATTAGGCTCCAACCTACCGTTTGGTGATGCTGCCAATGATCATCTAGGCCCAATACGGCCGCGTATCCGAGCAAACAGAGTGCCTGGCACGCGAACAGATACACCCGGCCGTACCGAAAGCCGTTACCGAACGTGATGAAGAGGTAGACGCCAATCATTGACGCGCCGGCTTCACCCGCCAAGAACATCACTGCTGTGGCTGCTCCAGCGTCGTTGACCATGCCGATGGCACGGCGGACGACATTGACCGCTGGAAAAGCAATGATGTGCAAGAACAACAGGACTGAAAACGCAACATCGCCCGCCAGAACCCACAGGATTAGCGTCTGATCCGCGGTCCTAGAAGTTGCGGTGATGTAGTTTGACGTTAGGTACGCCAGTACAATGGCGACGATGACAATGCGTAGGAGTGCCTGCTCATGCTCCGAGTCAGCCCTTGCCCGGAGGCTGCATCGCAGAGCTTTAAAGGTTTTGAGCATGGTTCAGGAACAAGGCAAGGTATATACCAGGCCGCGGCAGACTTCACGGCGCCACAAATAAGTCAGTTGCATCAATTAGTTACTGCGCTATAGCCTTCGCCGATTTTACTCCGAAGTCTTTGGATCTACGGATTTTCGGCACCCAATCTGACCCAGAATGAACGTTTAACCGCTTTTTCGCTGTTGTCAATCGCCTTACAGACCATCCTATGCGCATACTAGTCGCCATCAAACGCGTGATCGACTTCAACGTCAAAGTTCGCGTCAAGGCGGACGGGTCGGGGGTCGAGACGGCCAACGTCAAGATGTCCATGAACCCCTTCGACGAGATCGCGGTCGAGGAGGCCGTCCGGCTCAAGGAAAAGGGCATCGCGACCGAGGTCGTCGTGGTGTCGTGCGGCCCGGCGGCCGCCCAGGAGACGCTGCGCACGGCGCTGGCGCTGGGGGCCGACCGTGCCATCCTGGTCGAGACCACCGAGGACCTGCAGCCGCTGGCCGTGGCCAAGCTGCTGCGCGCGGTCATCGAAAAGGAGCAGCCGAAGCTGGCGATCCTCGGCAAGCAGGCGATCGACGACGATTCCAACCAGACCGGGCAAATGCTCGCGGCGCTGCTCGACTGGCCGCAGGCAACGTTCGCGTCCAAGCTCGACATCGCGGGCGACCGCGCGACGGTGAAGCGCGAGATCGATGGCGGGCTGGAGACGGTCGAAGTGCCGCTGCCCGCCGTGGTCACCACCGACCTGCGCCTCAACGAGCCGCGCTACGCGACGCTGCCGAACATCATGAAGGCGAAGAAGAAGCCGCTCGAGACGCTGACGCCTGCCGCGCTTGGCGTCGATGTCGCCCCTCGCCTGAAGACGCTCAAGGTGGTCGAGCCGCCGAAGCGCAAGGGCGGCGGGCGTGTCGCCGACGTCAAGGAGCTCGTCGACAAGCTGCGCAACGAAGCGAAAGTTCTCTCCTGAGTCCGCCGGCGCCGCGCGCCGGCCCTGCCGATTGCCAACGCCATGTCCGTTCTCGTTCTTGCCGAACACGACCAGCACTCGCTGAAGTCGTCGACCCTCCATGCGATCACGGCGGCGCAGCGCCTCGGTGGCGCCGCCGAAGTCCTGGTTGCAGGGAGCAACGCACGCGAGGCAGCACAGGCGGCCGCGAGCGTTTCTGGCGTGGCGAAGGTGCTGCTCGCCGATGCATCGCAGTTGCAGCAACCCACCGCCGAATCCCTTGCCGCGCTGCTGCTCGGCGTCGTCAAGGCGCGCGGCTATACGCATCTGCTGGCGCCCGCGACCGGCTTCGGCAAGAACGTGATGCCGCGCGTCGCCGCCAAGCTCGACGTGGCGCAGGTCTCCGACGTCACGGGCATCGAATCGCCCGACACGTTCGTGCGGCCGATCTATGCCGGCAATGCATTCGCCACGGTGCAATCGAGCGACCCGATCAAGGTGCTGACGATTCGCACGACGGCGTTCGACGCAGCCGCGACCACGGGCGGCAACGCACAAATCGAAGCCGTCGAAGTCCCCGCCGACGCGGGCCCGACCAAGGTGGTCGGCCAGGAGCTCACGCAATCGGCGCGGCCGGAGCTCGGCAGCGCACGCGTCATCGTGTCCGGCGGGCGCGGCCTCGGGAGCGGCGAGAATTTCAAGCTGCTCGAAGCGCTCGCCGACAAGCTCAACGCGGCCATCGGCGCCTCGCGCGCTGCGGTCGACGCAGGGTACGTGCCGAACGATTACCAGGTCGGCCAAACC
>DATBIF010000145.1:0-3975 GCA_036557045.1 Steroidobacteraceae bacterium | reverse complement strand
GTTCTGGATCTCGCAGCGCGGCGAACGGCACGTAGTGAAGGGACCCGTCCGGAACAACCGTGAGGTCCTGCGTCGAGTGAAGCACCTCGCTCAGGGGTGCGAAGACGAGCTGATAGAGCCGCACACATGCCTCGCGGCGTGCCGCAGGCGTGACGTTTGAGTGCATCGCGGCGTGCAGCGTCCGCGCCGCGCGATCAATGTCTGCGGTCGCGCCCAGCTCGACCCAATGGATGCCTCCATCCTTGATGACCCACGCGTAGGCATGCGACGAGCCCAGCCAGTACTCGATCGCTGCCTGTCCGGGATCCAGCGTTGCGCCGACATTCGACATGGACGCGTCATCGGTGACGGCTTGAGAGCGCCTGGCGACTTCCGCCGTGATCACGCCGAGGCGCACGCGGATGCGGGCGATGTCCTCGCGCAACGCCTTGGCCCGGGGATCGGCGGTGCCGCCGCGATCCTCGCGTACAGCGAGCTGGTAACGGCGCTCCGCCATGTCCCGGTATAGCGCAGAGCTCTGTGACAGCAGGCGCGCCAGTTCGGTATCAGAGTGCGATTCGAGGAACTCCGATCGCCAGATCTCAAGGCCCAGAGCACGGTCGCGATCGACGGCGCGCAGGGCTTCACGTGCCACGTCATCGGCGGTCGCGCGGCGGCCCTGTTGAACTTCCGCGCTGTACTTGGCGTGCAGCAGGTCGACTTGCAGCGAAAGGGCGGGCCTCAGGGAGCGCGAGATCGATGCGCGGTACTCGGGATTGGTGGTCTGCGCGCGAATCTCGCGTGACTGCGCGAGGGCTCGCCGCAGTATCGCGATGGCTTCGTCACTCCGCCCCTGATCGGCGTAGACCCGGGCGAGTTCGACGCGCGCGTCGAAGCGCTCCGCAAGCGAGTCGAGGTGATCCAGCAGCTGGATACCCCGAACGAGGTCCGCTTCGGCGAGTTGGCTGTGTCCCTCCGTGTGCCAGAGGTGTCCACGACGAGCCAACGCCATAGCTCGCACTAAATCGTCATGATTGGGAGGCCCGGAGACCAGGGCATCGAGGATTCGCCGCGAGGCTACTGCATCACCCTGCGCGGCATAATCCTCCGCCAGGCATAGGAGTATGCGCGCGCGGGCCGAAGGGGCGCTCGCGAGCCTCAGTGCCTCGCTGTCATGATCAACTGCATCGCCCACTCGCCCGTTCTCAAATTCGATCTGCGCAAGAGCCCGCAGCAACTCGACACGCGTGCGAGCGTCGAGGTCCGCGGTGGACAACTCAAGCCCACGTCGTAAGAACTCCGCGGCGAGCTCATGCTCGCCGAGTGCATAGTAGGTCACGCCCAGACCGTAGTCGCTGCGTACCCGAGCCTGATCGGACTGTAGTTGGGTCGCAAGATCCAGCGCGTGTGTCTGCAAGCGCAGCGACTCGTCGAACTGACCGGCGGCGTAGTGCACCAGACCGCTATTGTTCAGGGTGATGAGGTAAAGGTTCGGGCGTGCTGACGGAGTCATTAGCCCCAGAGCGCGATCGAACTTCACAATGGCCGCAGAGAGCTTGCCGAGTCCCCAGTCGCACATGGCAATGTTCTGCAGTGCGAGTGCTGCGCGCGAGCGATCGCCGAGGCGCTCGAATTCCGCCTGCGCGCGCAAGAAGTAGGGAATGGCCGCCTCGAATCGTGATTCATAAACATAGGCCAATCCGACGTTATTAATCTGGAGAGCCCGGTCGTAGTCCTCGTGCCGATGCGCGTGAAACTCGCTCAACCGCCCTAGCAGAGCGCGGGCGTCAGCGAATTGCGATCTCGCCGGACGGGGCGTCCCGATGGTCTGCGCGCTGCCCGCCGACTTGGTCGCGAGTTCGATCCAGGCCGCCGCCTCTATGGCGTGCGCGCGGGCCTGAAGGTAGGGCTCGTGGTTTTCCGCAAACGTGGCCGCCGCCGCTGCGGCCCATGCGGCACTCTCCTTCCAGTCCTTCAGGCCATAGTAAGAAAGAGCCGCGAGAGCCAGCTCGACCCGGCCGCTCTCACCTGTGTGGCCGCCGCCGAGCGCCCTCAGTGCTTCCTTATATGCGTAAGCTGCGTCTTCGAAAGCCGAGCGCGCGCCCCCGGCTTCAGGCTTTGAGACGTGGCCGAGGATGACCGACCGACCGCTGGCGTAGGCCATATCAGCGGCGGCCAGTTGCTGCAGTGCGGCAAGGCACCCCTGCGTTCCTGGAGGCGGCCAGCCACGGTCGAGCGCGAGATACGAGACCCGGATCGTGCCAACCAGGCCGGCCGGCTCGTTTGCTGTAACTACGAGCGTCGTTTCATCGGTGCTCGCCGGCAGGTACAGGTATTGGGAGCTGCTGCGCTCGACCGGGCTGTCCGACTGCGCCACCACAGTTCCGCTGCGCCCGAGCACCCGTACGCCGGCGTCAAGCCCTTCCTCTTCCACCCGGATCAGCAGCGGCTGGTCCCCGGCCGGCCGCGGGACCTCGCGGCGCTCCACGCTCGACCCGTGCTGTCGCCATTGAGAATCCGAAAGCAGATGGCCGGCCGCCGCCCGATCGAAGCAGCCTTTACTGCTGCCATAGGCGATCTGCGCCAGCGCGAGGACCGCACCGAGGCCGAGCAGGATCCTAAGCCGCCCACCGGGCCGGCGCCCCCCCGCGCGACTGCGGCGATGCTTCGTCCTTGTTCTCACCCGCGCCACTTTTTTTCTGCGCCTTCGGGCCATAGCGCGAGATACCCAGATCGGTGGGTATACTCCCTTTGGACAATAAGAAGAAGGAGATCAGGAATTGGAGGCGCTGGGCGGCATGGAGGTGACGGAAACCCGAGCGAACGGCTCAGGCGGTCAAGCCATCCTGCGCAATATGGCGGGCCTGCGCTCGCAGCTGGCGCGTGTGACGGGCAACGTCGAGCTGGCTGCGGATCTTCTCCAGGACGCTCTGGTGACCACGTTACAGAAGCTCCGTGCGGGCGAGCTTCATGACCCGCAGCACCTGGACGGGTACGTTTACCGCGTGGCGCTCAACCACTGGAGGAACCTGCGGCGCAAGGATCGGCTGCGTCTGGTCCACTCCGGCCGCTTCTGTGAGGTCCCCGACAACGCCGAAGCAAATCCGGCTCCGGCGGCGCTCGAGGCGGATCAATGGGCGCGCCTGGTCAAGCAGGTGCTGCAAGAAGTGCGGTTGGTCCGGGACCGCGAGCTTCTCGTGCGCTTCTATCTCCACGAGGAGAGCAAGGCGGACCTGTGCCGGGCATTTGGCCTCACCGAACTGCATTTCAATCGAGTGATACATCGCGCCCGCGACCGGTTCCGCGAGCTCCTCGAGCGGCATGGTTTGAGTCGCGCGGACTTCTGATGGATTGGCGTTATACTCAAGTCGTGAGTGTGTGAGCACACATGGATACCACTCAGCCAGGCACTGATGACCTCATAGCGAGTTACCTCGCCGGACGACTGCCCGCCGGCCCCAGTGAAGCCTTCGAGCAGTACATGTCCGAGCACCCCGAGGCCCGTCAGCAGATCGAGGAGACTCTGAAATTCAAGGAGGGTCTGGCCCGTCTGCGTGAACGCGGTGAGCTCGACGGCTTGGTGCGTGCCGCGCCGGCTCGGCGGTGGTTTCCGTACGCTGCGGCAGCCGCTGTCGCGGCGTTGACTCTGGCGACCGCATTGTGGTGGGAGGTACGTGGTGCGCGCAGCGAGGTTTTGGTGCGGTCCCCGGCCGACCTTGCTACACATCCGCGCCACGCGCCGTCAATCGTTGGTAGCTATGTGCTTGCGCGTACCCGTGGAGTTCAACGTGCAGCAGATGTCGACTTGCCTCCCGGAGCGGGTGTAATCGAGCTCCGCCTCTTACCGTCGCGTATGCTCGCTGGTACACGCTACACCGTGACGCTGAAGCCACTGGAAGTGGCTGTAGGCAACGGACAGGAAGCGCAGCTTGATGCAGGTCCGGCAGGATCCGACGGTTACGTAAAGGTCTACCTCGATCGCGGCAGACTGGCGGC
>DATBIF010000144.1:0-3937 GCA_036557045.1 Steroidobacteraceae bacterium | reverse complement strand
CGCGTCGGCTGCGAAACGCGCGTCGACGAGGTACGCGGGACGATGGAACAGGCGCGCCTCGCGGCTCAGGAGATCCGGGTACGGCGCGAATCGCTCGCGGAGCAGTTTGCCGCGACCCATTTCGATCTCGACACCGTGCTCAATGGACTGGCGCCCGAAGCAACGATTACGGCCTGGGAACAGACGCTAGCCGACACCGTCGACCGGGTCGTGCGGCTGGGCTCAGTCAACCTGGCAGCCATCGAGGAATTCAAGGAGCAATCCGAGCGCAAGGAATATCTCGATCGGCAGTTCACCGATCTCACCGAAGCACTGGCGACCCTGGAGAGCGCCATTCGCCGCATCGACAAGGAGACGCGCCAGCGTTTCCAGGACACCTTCGATCGCATCAACGCAGGCCTCAAGGAAAAATTCCCGCGGCTGTTCGGCGGCGGGCACGCGTACCTCGAAATGACCGGCGAGGACGTCCTCAGCGCCGGCGTCGCCGTGATGGCGCGCCCGCCAGGCAAGCGCAACAGCACCATTCACCTGCTCTCGGGGGGTGAAAAGGCGCTGACGGCGGTCGCGCTGGTGTTCTCGATCTTCGATCTCAATCCAGCGCCGTTCTGCCTGCTGGACGAGGTGGACGCGCCCCTCGACGATCACAATGTCGGCCGTTTCTGCGACATCGTGCGCGAGATGTCGCAGCGCGTGCAGTTCCTGTTCATCACCCACAACAAGACGACGATGGAGCTCGCCTCGCAACTGATCGGCGTGACGATGAGCGAGCCCGGCGTATCCCGACTCGTGGCGGTGGACGTCGACGACGCGATGCGCATGGCGGCCATGTAGCCGCGGCCGCCCATGCCCGAACTGCGCTGGATTCTGCTCGCTCTCGGAGTCCTGTTCTGGGTCGGCCTGTGGTGGTGGGAAACGCGCCGGCAACACCAGGCTTCAGGCTCCGAGCTGGGCCGGCTCCCCGATCGCCTCGTGGAGCCGGTGATCGCGGAACCGTCCTCAGAGCCCGGCATTCCGCCGCCAGCAGTTGAAATTGCGCCCGGGTCCGAACCGCACCTCGTCATCGATCCGGGCGACACGATCCCTGTATTGACCGAGGCCCTTGCCCGCATCGAACCGATATTGGGCGATACCGAGATCGTGCGTCCGGAACCGCGACGCATCGAGCCGCCCGAAGAGAAGATCGTCACGCTGCGTCTCGCAGCTCCGCCCCTGGAGCGATTCGAGGGACGCCGCCTGGTCGAAGCGCTGCGCAGTGCAGGCCTCCAGCACGGCAAGTTCTCGATCTTCCACCGGACGACGCCGGAAGGCGCCACGCTCTTCAGCGCGGCCAGCCTGGTCGAGCCCGGAACCTTCGATCTCGAGCGCATCGAAGGGCGACGCTTCCCTGGCGTGACGCTCTTTGCCGTCCTGCCGGGACCGCTCGAAGCGACGGCCCTCGTCGAGGAGATGGTCGCCGCGGGCCGGCGTCTCGCGGAGGAACTGCACGGAGTGCTGCAGGATGAACGCGGTGCAGTCCTCAACGCTCAGCGCCTGAGCGATCTGCGTGCCGACGTCGTGGCGTGGCAGGCGCGGGTGCAGTCCGCAGGACCTGTCGCGGGCTGAGGCGGACCGATGGCGACACCGGCTGAGGCCCGCGAGCGTGCGGCGCAATTGCGTGCCGCGATCGAGCATCACAACTACCGCTACTACGCGCTCGACGATCCGGAAGTCTCGGACGCCGAATATGATCGGCTGCTGCGGGAGCTGCAGGCGCTGGAAGCAAGATTTCCCGAGCTCGTCGATCCGCGCTCGCCGACGCAACGTGTGGGCACAACGCCGGTCGCGGCGTTTGTCGAGGTCGAGCACCGCGTGCCCATGCTTTCGCTGGACAACGCCTTCACCGAAGAGGAGGTGCGCGATTTCGACCGGCGCGTGCGCGAGCGGCTCCCGGGCACGAAGACGGTGGACTACACGGCCGAGCCGAAGCTCGACGGTCTGGCCGTGAGTCTCACGTATCAGGATGGAGAGCTCGTGCAGGGCGCGACACGCGGGGACGGTATGCGCGGTGAGGATGTCACCGCCAATCTCAAGGCGATTCGCGCGGTCCCGCTGCGACTGCAGGGCGCGGGGATTCCGCGGCTTTTCGAGGCGCGTGGCGAAGTCTTCTTTCCATACGAAGGCTTCAAGCGCTTCAACGCCGAGGCGCTGGCGCGCGGCGAGAAGGTCTTCGTCAACCCGCGGAACGCAGCGGCGGGAAGCCTGCGACAGCTCGATCCGCGGCTGACGGCGCAGCGGCCGCTCGACATCTTCTTCTATGCGGTGGGGTTCAGCGACGGGGGCGCGCTGCCCAGTCGTCAGCACGAGGTGCTCCAGACCCTGCGTCGCTGGGGACTGAAGACCTCGAGTGAAGCGCGACTGGTTCATGGAGTGGAAGGGTGCCTCGAGTACTACGCCAGCATGGGTGCGCGGCGCGAGAAACTCGCCTACCAGATCGACGGCGTGGTCTACAAAGTGGACGACCTGGCTGCGCAGCGGCGCCTGGGCTCAATTTCGCGCGCGCCGCGCTGGGCAATCGCGCACAAGTTTCCCGCGCAGGAGGAGACGACGGTGGTGCACGACGTCCAGTTCAACGTCGGGCGTACCGGGGCGCTCACTCCCGTGGCGAAACTCGAGCCGGTGTTCGTTGGTGGAGTCACGGTGAGCAACGCGACGCTCCACAACATGGACGAAGTCGAGCGCAAGGATGTGCGCATCGGCGATACCGTGGTCGTCCGGCGCGCCGGGGACGTGATCCCCGAAATCGTCAAGGTCGTGATCGAGCGGCGGCCGCAGGACGCGCGGCCGGTGCGACTGCCCAGGCGCTGCCCGATCTGCAACTCCGCCGTCGAACGCCTGCCTGAACAGGCCGTGGCGCGCTGCACGGGCGGACTCTTCTGTCCTGCACAGCGCAAAGAGGCGCTGCGGCACTTTGCCTCCCGACACGCAATGGACATCGAGGGGCTCGGTACGAAACTGATCGATCAGCTCGTCGATGCTGCGCTGGTGCGGACGCCCGCGGACCTCTACGGACTCACCGCCGCGAAGCTGGCCGAGCTCGAGCGCATGGGGGAAAAGTCAGCGCAAAACCTGGTGCAGGCGCTCGAGCGCAGTCGCAAGACCACACTGCCGCGTTTTCTCCTGGCGCTCGGGATTCCCGACGTCGGTGAGGCGACGGCGCGCGCGCTGGCAGAGTACTTCGGCGCGCTCGAGCCGCTCATGGACGCGAGCGCCGCACAGATCGAGGAGGTACCGGACATCGGTCCGATCATCGCGGCGAGCGTGCAGCGCTTCTTCCACGAGCCCCACAACCGCCAGGTCATCAAGGCACTCGTCGATTCGCGGCGCGGCGGTATTCACTGGCCCGCGGTGACGCGGGTTCGCGGCGAGCAAGGCCCCTTTGCGGGCAAGACCTTCGTGCTCACGGGAACGCTGGCGCGCCTGACGCGCGAGGAAGCGCAGCAGCTCATCATTGCGCGCGGCGGCAAGGTCAGCGGCAGCGTTTCCAGGAAGACCGACTATGTCGTCGCGGGCGCCGAGGCGGGGTCGAAGCTCAGGAAGGCGAGCGACCTTGGCATCGCAGTCCTGGACGAAGACGAGTTCCAGAAGATGATCGATGCCACGTCGGACACGTGACCCTGGCCCGTCGGACTTCCGCAAAATGGAAGGCCCGCCGGCAAGCGCAGCGCCGGCGGGCCCCGATTCGAACCGGGCTCAGATCTTCTTTTCGATGGTCGCGGTCTTCTTGAGCTCGTCGATATAAGCCTGCAGTTTCTTCTGCTGCACGATCTGGCCGAGGCGCTCCTTGACCTGCTCGAAGTCGGGCGCCGATACCTCGCGCGTGTCCTCGAGCTGGATCACATGCCAGCCGTACTGGGTCTGCACGGGCTTGGCGGTGATTTCACCCTTCTTGAGGTTGGTG